>CAMWNK010000050.1 GCA_947175555.1 uncultured Clostridia bacterium
TGAAGGTAACCATATCTTTAAGTTTATTTCTGATAGCCGCAATCTCGGTAACGCCAAGCAGTCCGCTGACCGAGCCCGTTGTCGCATCTATTACGCTATTGTCAATCAATGCGTTGGAGCCCAAGAAATTATCTCCGTAGGTCGAATTAATGTTTTTCAAGCTCAACGATATATTGGCCTTGGCAATAACGACGTTATAACTGCCTATATAGTCATTATGATTGTTAGCCGATATCTTAAAGAATACTTTATGCGTACCCGCGTCTGTAAAACTGACTCGACTCTGCCATGGCCCGCTATCACTCGTCGAATAAGTATAACTTGGAGTCATATTGTTTACAGTAGTTACTCCCGACGGCGGCGTACTGAAATATTGTGGGTTACCCGTAAATACAGCGTTTTGATTAGCGGTGCTGCCTACGGTAATATTAGCGTTCTTGATAGTCAAATTCACGCTTGCGCTTGAAGTATTATTGGCAAACTGATATTTATTTGTCTCCTTTATGACAAATGTCAGCGAATATGAGCCTACATCGAATATATTGGAGACATTACTCGTTGCTCCGCTGACGCTGACGTTGAAATAGCTGTCGCTATAGCCGCTGCCGAATGCTGTCTTTACGGCATCTGCTGCCGTAACACTGCCGTAAGTCCACTCTTTAGTAGTGCTCGGAGTAGCAATGGTAAACTTGAAGTTGTTTACGTTGGTGGTCTGCGTATTAATCGCGCTCTGCTCTATCTCCCTTTGCTGAAGCGCATTGGTTGCATTGGTCTTCAGCGTATTATATGCTGTGGTATTGGTAATAGTAAGACCGCAACTTCTGAGAGCGTCATAACGGGAAGTCAAATCGGTTATTGCGCTGTGCAAAGACGACTTATCATAAATTTTAATAGTTATACTTCCTGCAAGTTCCTCGCCCCAATTAGCATACGTATTAGTATATCCGCCGTTGCTTGTGTTACCGAAATATGTAGCATAGCCGCCGTTGCTGTTACGGTCATTCTCATCGGTAAAAGCGTTGATTGTATATATATTGCTACCGCCGACGCTGTCATATATTACTTTATTGTATGCCTGCGTAGACGAATTACCTGCCGTTCTGCCGCCGGGGATACCTATGGTCTCTGTTCTCGGTGTGGAAGTATTCTTCAACGTGCCTTTCAGCGGCATCGTTACGTCATAGGGCGTATTGGTGTTCTGCAAGTTAAAAATCTGTACGACGTATCTATTACCGTCGTATTGTCCGCCACTTATAGTATGATTGGATAGATTGGATATGTTTTTAGGCGTGCCGAATCCGTAACCGGAGAATAAATTATTCATACTATAAGACGTCTTCTTGGGAGTAACGTAAGTTCCGCTACCGCTTGTAGTTTCGAAATCGCCTATAGAGTTGTTGGTAATCAAAACTCTCCTGTCTGTCTGATTGGTTTGAAATAATCCATGATATCGAAAATAGTAACCCGTATCTGCTAAGTCCTCTATCTTATCCATGTAAATCGTCTTGGGATATAATATCTCGAACCACATATTAGGTCTATCTGCATCGCGCATTGCAAACATAAACGCCGCATTGGTGTTATTGTAAACAGGAGCTTTTATACCGTAAGTATTCAGGACCTGATTTTCCTGCACTTCATTTTCCGGATTTACTTGATCGGAAGGCGCAGAAATATGCAGCGTGCATACTGTCGCAACCGCCGCAACAATCATAATCGCAATAATGCATAGACTAAGGAATCCCCTTTTTACAGAGCTCATAATTTCTCTCCCCAATACTTCTTCATTTTTATTTTAACATTAGGTAAAAAATATGTCAATAGTATGTAAAGAATAAGGCGCATATATATAAATAAAAAATTGCTGCTATATGTCGATTAAGTAATTGCCTCGAGCAAAATATGAGATTTTACATAATTTACCAACTTAGAATACTATAATGTTAAAGCCACAGGTAGTAAATCTTGAACAATTTAGTTATGCTTGCTGATTTTTCTTACAAAGCGAGTCTAAATATCTTGTCATCATGCCCCGCTATAATATTTAATGAATTTTTTATTATCGAAGCGTTGATATATGCCGATAACAATTTTTACTTGTAAAGCGACAGCGTATTAAGAATATTTACAGGATTATAATTGCTCGCGCTCAATCAACCCGGCTATCTCGCAAGCGCAGTCGCAGATAAATTTTGCGCCTGTATCTATCAGCTTATGCCTATCGCCGAAGCCCCACCCTACGCCTATTGCAATGGTCTTAGACGCCATAGCGGTCTTAATGTCCTGCACTCCGTCGCCTATAAATAGCGTCTCGCGCGGCGATATTCCCCACTTGGAGATTATATCCAACGCGGCTTTCGGATTGGGTTTAAGCGGTATTCCATCCCGCCCGCCGAGCGCAATATCAAAGGCGTCGCCGAAATATACGGGCACTATCGTCTTTACCGCCCAATCGGGCTTATTAGACAGTACGGCAAGATTAATCTTTCCTCTCAGCCGAGATATCAGCTCGCATATCCCGTCATAAGGCTTGCTCAGCACGCACATATGTCTTTCATAATAGTAGCTAAAAAGCCTCAGCGCGTCATCTTTGCACGCGGGCGCGTCCTTAGGCAAAGCGCGCTCAATCAACTTAGCGGCGCCGTCGCCTATCATAGACTTTACTTCTTTAATGTCGCGAGCAGGCAAATCGAGCGCATTCATAGCATAGTTTACCGCCGCATGAATGTCTCCGAGCGTATCGAGCAGCGTGCCGTCCAAGTCGAATATAATACCTCTTATAGCCATGTATTGCCTCAATCGTACTTGACGATAAGTCCCGCGCCTTCGTGCACGGTAATATAAGCCTTGCCGCCCTTGAGCACATTGCTGACGCCTAGCCCCGGGTTATCTGCGGGCATCAAGTGATAATCCAGCGGATATTCTACGCCTTTAAGACTGACTACCGTGCCCTCTTTCATAGGGATAAAGGACATGAGTGATCCGATTTTACCCTCTACTACCGTTTTACCCGCCGCTAAAGCATATATAACGCTGTCTTTACAATACAGCGCGCACTTTACGCCGCGCTCGGCAATATGCACCGCATACTGAAGATTGGCAAGATAATGGTCTATCCGACCGCCGTCCATGCCGAGCAGCCTTATCTCCGTCGCGCCGCTCTCGAGCGCAAGCGATATTGCATAACCTGTATCGGTAAGGTCCTTATGCGTAGGCAGCGAAATGCACGCCACCCCTTCCGGCTTGCTCCCCAACGAGTCCCAATCGCCTACGACGTAGTCCGCCCTATCCCCTACGTACGCATAACCGCCGTCGGCGGCAATTACCGTGTCGCCCTTCTCGGGATTAAACTTATCGCAAGCAAACTCGCTTGAGCCTACGATATAATACACTTTTCTCTTATCCGCCATATTGCCGCTCCTTAAGTATCACGGCTTCAAGTCGCACAGCACTTCTTGTGCGTGCGTTTCGGGCTTTACCTTATCGTACACTTTTACGATTGTACCCTCTCCGTCGATGAGGAACGTAGTCCGCGCAACGCCCATTACGGGCTTGCCGTACATCTTTTTCTCCCGCCATACGCCGTACGCCTCGATAACTTCCCTCTCGGGATCGGACAAAAGTATAAAGGGTAAATCGTACTTATGAGCAAACTTTACGTGCGATGCTACGCTATCCTTGCTCACGCCTATAATCACGCCGCCCCCTGCGCCTATCTCTTGCGCAAGGTCTCTGAAGCCTTCCGCCTCTTTAGTACACCCCGACGTATTGTCCTTGGGATAAAAGTACAATATTACCTTCTTACCCGCGAACTCGGATAAAGTACGCTCTGCGCCGCTTTGGTCTTTAAGCGAAAAAGGATAAGCCTTATCCCCTACCTTTAACATGTCGCCTCCCGTATATACTCAACAGTATATCTATCTGAATATTTCTTTCACGTCCGCGTTGCGGAAGTCTTTTATATAATAATCGCTTTCCTTCTTTATGGCAAGCGTATCGTCGTCCGACAACGCGTCGTATACGCCCACCGCGACGCATCCCGCGCGCTTTGCAGATACCAGCGCAGGCACTATATCTTCATACACCGCGCACTCGCACGGCTTGACGCCCATTCGCTGCGCCGCGGCAATATATATATCGGGACACTCCTTACCTTTCCCCACGTCCGCCACCGTTACCGCTCCGTCAAACATCTCCCGCACGCTAAGACGGCTTAGCGCAGGCATGAATATTTCCTCTTCAAGCACGGTCGCGATATATAGGCTTATCCCCATATCTTTAAGCGACGACAGATAATCCTGCGCGCCTTGTTTCAGCTCGATACGCGTAGCGTACGCCTCGGCGCACATTTCGCGCCACTCAGCTTTTATCTCCCGCACCGACTCGGGCAAGCTAAACAACTGCTTTGTATATTGCGCCGCAACATCGAAGTGCATATGCTTAACCGCTTGAGTATACTCCGCGCTGACGCTCAAGCCGCGGCGGGCAAGAAACTCGGCGTCTATATTCGCCCACAACCCCATAGAATCAAGTAACGTGCCGTCCAAATCGAATATTGCGCCATGTAATCGCCTTGCCGCTTTCATTTTTTTACATCTCCTCGCTTGCGCACTATATTGAAAGGCGCCGCGCAACTAAATCCTATAAAACAAAATCGGCAAACTTCAATACGAAATTTGCCGACTCATGGTCGAGGTGGCGGGACTTGAACCCACGACCTCACGGTCCCTAACCGTGCGCGCTACCAAACTGCGCTACACCTCGACAGCCTTATTATTGTAGCACAACATATTTTCAAAATAAAGTGTTTTTTATTGCTTTTTAAGCTTTTTTATAATCATTTATATGCTTTTAGTTGCGCCACAGTGCCGCATTATGCTACCCTTTAGCCGCGGAAGGTTTTCGGTCAACACTTCCCAATAAAAAAACCGAGGTAGCAATTTTGAGAAAGTTCCCTGTCAAAGCCTTGTGCCGAGCGGGCATCATTGCGGCAATGTACGCCGCGCTCACGCTTACTTTAAGTCAATTCGCTTACGGCCCGATTCAGTTGCGTCCTGCAGAAGCATTGACCATGCTTCCTCTGCTGTACGCAGAGAGCGTCCCCGCGCTGTTTATAGGCTGCCTTATTGCCAATCTGCTTTCTCCGTACGGCGTATGGGATATCGCTATCGGCAGCGCGATTACTTTGATTGCCGCCATCGCCACGTATTTTACTCCCAAATTCGTCAAGAAACCTTTGCTGCGCGCAATAGTGGGAGGATTATTCCCCGTATTGCTCAATGCGTTGATATTGCCTGCAATGTGGCTACTTGTGATGGGCGACGCCGCTTTTTGGATTAATCTTCTCTCACTCGGAGCAACTCAGCTGATATTCGTCTATGCCCTCGGCGCTCCTCTCGTAATGTTATTGAAGCGATACGCCATGCGCCCTAAGTCTCCTTTTTCGGTAACTAACAGGTACGTATCGGCAGATATTAAAAAGCGCGACACATCTGCATCCGATAACGGGAAGAAAAATAGCAGCGACGTTTACGGGATTGATGCAGCTAATGATGAAAAAGGCAACGTCCCGGGCGATATCGACAATAGCAACGACGGCGAATAACTAAGAAGTAATATATTTATATTGCAAAGTTCAACAAAGATAGAGCGTAGCCTAACTGCTCAAATAAATATACAGTATATAATTATTCGTACTTAGAGATATATAAATGTATTTATTAAAGGGGGTAAATTCTTTCCGCACCCCGGGTAAATTCTTTCCGCTATTAATTTATTGCTATATCAATACTTATCGCTACCGTGTAGCTATTTGCAATTTATTTTATCCGCATGCTTTATGCCGCAATTTCAAACTGCTGATTTGCATATACTGCCGTATAGATATAATATGTTAGATTTAATTTCGATTGCATATTGCAAACTATTGTCAAAAGTTATATAATTATTACAATATCGTTAATGTGGGGATTAAATCATGTCTTTTGCAACCGTAGTATTCGACTTTATTGACGTACTTTTCGACGCGCCGCAAAATAAGCGCAAAGTATGCAAGGATAAAAATAAACAAGTGTCCGTCGACAAGAATATAGTTTACGACACTAATCGCAGCGACATATGCTCCCTTGACGTGTTCTATCCGTCTGTAAGAGACGATAAGAAACTGCCTGCTATATTCCATATCCACGGCGGAGGATTCGTAGCAGGAGATAAAAAGCACCGTCGCGGACTGAGCACTTGGCTGGTCAAAAATGCGGGCGTGTGCGTATTTAACGTCAATTACGGGCTCGCTCCCAAGGATAAATTCCCCCAGCCTATAGTCGACCTTGTCAAGGCGTTCAACTTCATGATAGCCAATGCCGACAAGTACAATATCGACACCGACAAAATTTTCGTACTCGGAGACTCCGCGGGAGGCTATTACAGCGCAATGATGGGCGCGTTGCATTGCAGCAAGGAATTGCAGGATAAATTCGGCGTAGAACTTAAAGGCAAGATATACGGCGCGATACTGGATTGCGGCATATACGATCTTGAGCAAGCTCTGTGCGCCAAGACGCTGTTCAATATCTCGGGACATATCGTAAAAGACTATCTCGGCACAACGATCGATAAGATTAAAGAGTACGAATTGTGCGAGCTGCTCTCGCCTATCAACTTCATTGACGAAAACTTCCCCAAGACATTTGTTACCTACGCCGAACAAGACTTTTTCTGCGGCGGACAGGGCGAATTGCTTATACGCAAACTCCAAGAATTGGGAGTAACGTGCAAGCATTACCATTCCGTTAAATTCGGCGAAAATCACACCTTCCCCCTCACATGGACGAGCAAGGGCGCGAAGGAAAACAATAAGCTAATGCTTGAATTTTTACTTGAAGAAATAGAGGCAGATAATATTGCAGACACAAATACGGCAACGTAAAGACATATTAATAGCAATGTCGGAAGAAAAGCCGCGGCAGAAACCGTAAAACAATACCGCATCCAAATAACAAAAAAGTCGAAATAGCTTAAGAGCCGTTTCGACTTTTGTTTTGTGCAAGCGGTTAAAGATTGGGGATTGCTAAAAGAATAATTATTTTCGGTATGCTCTGATTTTAGGAACATTTGATTTTTTCTTTATAATATGTTATATATCAATTACGCTTCACAATTTAATACATATGGGAGTGTTATCGCCGATTGGCAACTTGATTAATCCTGTATGTGGAATTGTGTAGCAACAATTACGGAGTGTGCTGCTTAAGTGCGTTCCGTTTCTATGGACGCACTTTTTTGTAAGGAGGCTGTTTATGGGACGTAAAAGCTACAAAGAAAATTCATTAAAAACAAGAAAAATTTTAGTATGCGTATTTATCGTGCTACTGGCAGCAATATCCTTTGCGCTTGTTGTGAATTGCTATTTAGATGGCAATCAAGCGGTTTACGGCGCGACAACCGAAACGGCTGCGGATTATGCCGACGTCGTACCGGAAGGCAAGGCGCGGCTATTATTAGGCAACGAAAATCTGTCCGACGAAGACGCATACGTTATATGTATCTACGGCGACGGGTTTATGGTAAACCAGCAGGATAAATTTTTTGAAGCAGCCAAAAATAACGCCGAATATGTTATGAAACAAAGTCCTTTGGATGAGCTTGAGCCGCTTATCAAGATATACGCCGTCGGCGTGGTTTCGAATACCGATACGATACAAACGGGTTCGGTGGAGACGGATACATATTTTCATACGCACTTCAATGTAAATGGGATAGATAGGCTTATGGGCTATTCCGGCGGTGCGAAATTAATTAAACTAAATAAAGTATTTTGTCCGTATAACGATCAGGTTATTATTCTTTCGAATACTTTGAAATACGGCGGCAGTAGCAGCGGCAGTGTTGCCATTGTTTCGCTTGCCACGGAATCACGCGATATTTTCATGCATGAGTTCGGGCATTCGGCGGCAAAGTTAGGCGACGAGTATTGGCAAGCCGGATATGAATACGAGTGCGCCAACAAAACTAAGCAATCCGATCCCGAAAAGGTAAGCTGGAAACGCTTTATAGGACTGAACGGAATAGGCGTATATCCATTTCCCGATCAGCCTTCAGGCGGCGACAGGTATTACAAGCCTTCATTATCTTGCAAGATGTATAGTCTTGATTCATCGGAGTTTTGCGAGGTATGCAAAGAAGAACTGAGAAAATGGCTTTGCAAAAAATCCAACATTACAATGCTATTTTTCCAAAAATACGCCGATGAGATACGCGTCGGTAGATACGGCAAGGATATGAGCGAGTATTTTATCTTCCGCAAAGGCGAAAACGAAATAACGGGCGATAAAATAACAAAAGGACTTACTTTGACTTACTATTCTGCGGACGGCACAGTGCTTGACGAAGCGCCGAATACGCCGGGCCGTTACAAAGTAAAGGCGACGTTTACGGGCAACAATACTTATGATGCGTGCGAACAGAACGCAGAGTATGAAGTTCTGCCACGTTTGCCGCTCATAGCGGAGAGCAAGATTTATGACGGTGAACCCGCTTACGTAGATTATGTGCCGGAGAATGCAGACGGTTATACGCAAATAAAATATACATATTCGGGTAAAATTATCTACTCGGACACCTATACCGAAAACTATGACAGCGCCGAGCCGCCCATAATTCCCGGCGAATATACGGTAAAAGCGCAGGCAATGAACTCATCCGGTTGCCTTGAAGAAAAAACCGCTGATTTTGTCATTGAACATCGCCAAAACGCAATAGTGCAAAACCGTATGCCTCGCAACAATGACGCGGAGAAAACTATCAATTACGATGAAGTTTTACCTTGGCAACAGGAACTGTACAGAACGCGTAATATTATTTTTGCAGGCGAGGGCTTTACGGTAGCCGAACAGGATAAATTGGAAAAACTCGCAAGACGGGCGACATACGCGTTAAGAACGAGTAGGCCATATGCGGATTTTCGCAATTATATGGATTTTTATTACGTAAACACCGTTTCAAAGACTTCGGGACTGGGTAGCAATTCATATTTCGGGCTTTCGACGGACAATAGCGGTAAAATCGTAAGCTCGCAAAGAGCGTTTTCCGTGTCAAATTTTTTGCAGAAAAAATATTTCAGTGAGCTTATCTCAATGGGAGGCAGGGACGAGTTCAGCATATGCATAGTATTTGTAAACGACGTAAAAGCATTAATGGGTGCAAGGGATATCAATGAGGAAGGCACCCGTCTTACGATTTACGTGCCTGCAAATCAGGACGGAATAGATTGCGCCGTAAAAGAGCTTGCGAATACGATAATAGGCAAGGATGAGGGCTATATGCCCTCCTCCGCCGCAGAAAAAGCGGAATACATTAAATTGTTCCGCGCGTCGTTTTTTTACCGTTCCCCCTCCGCGCAATGCCCGTTTATCGCCGACGACTACAACCAAACCTTCGCATACACAGGCAGTCCGATAGACTTTTCAGATTATTTTCATGTGTACATAGAAGGTACGGCGTTTGATAACAGTCTAATAAGCCAATATTTTTCTTTTACATATTATGCCGATGAAAACGGTTACCCGGGTGAAAAACTCTCAACTGCACCGTACAAGGTGGGAACGTATTTTATTAGCGCTCAGCTAATGCCGACAAGACCGGGATATTCTATGGACGCGTGGTCTGACGCAACCAATAGAGTGGAATACCTTATGACGGCGACAGCGTTTACCAGATATCATATAGCCGCTTCGGGAGCTGCGGTAGATGACGGGTATGACGATTACATAGACTTCGGCGGCAACGTCGGCGAACTATGCGAGCATGTTTTCGGAGAGTGGCAAAACGAAGTTGCTGCCGACTGTACTCATACGGGAATAAAAGCGCATAAGGACTGTACTCTATGCGGCAGACATTTCGATACGGACGGCAAGGAAATAAAGAATTTACTCATCCCTGCAAGTCATACACTTTCAGCCGTGCCTAAGCAAGACAGCACCTGCACTGCACAAGGGACACTCGCGCACGAACACTGCTTAGTCTGCGGCAAGGACTTTATAGACGGAGCGGAAAAATCCGCGGATGAATTGATTATCGCCGCTATCGGACACGGCTACGGCGCATGGTCGATTGTGAAGCAGGCAACCTGCTCGGTTGCAGGCAGTCAAAAACGCATTTGTACTAAATGCAATCATGAAGAAATTCAAACGATTGCAATAGACGTTAATGCCCATACTTGGGGCGAATGGACTATAGATAAAGCCGCAACTTGCACGGAAAAGGGAGAAAGAACGCGTGTATGCGCCCACAATAGCGCGCATAGGCAAACGCATGAAATCGCCGCCGAGGGGCATAGTTGGAATCCCGAAGCGACGCGTGTAGAGCCGACTTGCACAACAAACGGATATATCAGAGGAACTTGCATGACATGCGGCACGACGACTGCCGAAGTTTTGCCTGCGCTCGGGCACGATTACGATAACGAATTTACGGTTGACAAACAGCCCACCGTAACCGAAAAAGGCAGTAAATCGAAGCATTGCTCCCGTTGCGACAGTAAGACGGAAATAACCGAAATAGATATGCTTAAATCCGAACTTGTAATGCACGACAAAAACGGCGGCGAAATTCTGGTAGCTGTATCAACTCCCGACGGATTCTCTCCCGATATAGAACTCGTTGTTACGGAAATTGCGGAAGATAATTACACCGAATATAACGCCATAGCCGAAACGGTAAACGGAGAGATTGCTTCTGTGTATGATGTAACGCTACAAATTGACGGAGTGAGCTTCCAGTTGGGCGGTACGCTCACGATTAAACTACGCATACCGGAAAATCTGTTGGGCAAGGAGTTTAAGCTGTTCCACCTGCACGATGGCGCGGCGGTGGATATGGAATATACGATTGACGGAGCTTACGCTATAGTAACTACCGATAATCTCTCTGAGTTTATATTTGTAAGTGAAAAGACTATTGAGCCCCACCCCGATAACGCGTTGCCCATAGCGGCAATTGCGGGAATTGCGATAGGCGCGATAATTGCTGTTTTAATTGGTATATGTACTATTTATTATTTCGTATCTTACCGAAAAAGACGTTATGGAAGGTAGACAAATTGCCAATAGAAGACAGATAGAGTCGGTCAAAAATAAAAGCATCGCCATTTTGTGAAATTAGGCGAAAATCATATTTTTCAGTCGGCTTAGAGTAGTAAGGGCGCTAAGTAAAACGATAAGCTCATGCTTGAATTCATCTTAGAGGTATTGGCGGTAGAATAATTTACACATCGCAAATTATTTTAATATAACCGCCACCGTTATGCGCTGTTATTTCATGTGCAATATTAAGCGATACTGCTCTGCTTTATATCAATAGCGATATCGCATTTTTTAATATTCGTCCAACGCATAACGATTATCTCTGCACTGCTTTTATTTCACGATTTTGATTATGATTTTTTATATAATTTTTTATTAAGGTTGGGGTTTAATTACATATGCAAAGTTATTGGATATCGCAATAATTTACCTAATTATAAGCACATCTTCAAGCGATTATAAATAATGCCGAAATCA
>CAMWNK010000051.1 GCA_947175555.1 uncultured Clostridia bacterium
CGTTATGACCACTTCGATACGCTTCCGTATAGCTACCGTATAATTATAACTGTCTAATGGAGTAAAAAGCAAGCGTTCGGTTGAAGAATATAAGGGCTTGAGCGAAGTAACTTTGCTTAAAAGTTATACGCCCCCGACAACGGAATATAAAAATCGGCAAAGTGAGCATAATTAATTTATATTAGCAATATAGCGCCGTTCAATTATGGTAAAATGTGAAAAGACGCTTCTAAATGCGTTAAACGGGAGGTTATATGTTATACAAAGAATGGTTAGCTATATGGCTTAGGCTGTATATCAAGCCTAAAGTCAAGCTAGGGACGTACGAGAGATACGGAGACATCATCCGCAGACGTATAGAGCCAGAGCTGGGCGATTGCGATATGGAGGAGCTTACCGCCATCAAGTTGCAGCGCTTCGTAGTCGGACTGACCAACTGCGGCAAGTACGACACGCAAGAGCTGTTGTCCGCCAATACCGTCAACGCCGTAATATCCGTCATCAAGAGCTCGCTCAAGACGGCGGAATCGATAGGCGCGGTGGACAGGCAGTATGCCGACAAGATACAGCGTCCGCGCTCGGCGGAAAAGGCAATCGAGTGCCTTACGGTGAAAGAGCAGAAGCAGATTGAGCATTATATCCTCAGCGGCAGGCAGGACAAGCTATTCGGCGTGGTGCTGTGTCTGTATACGGGGCTGAGGATAGGCGAGTTGCTTGCGCTTACTTGGGACGACGTAGACTTTTCTACGGCGGTTCTGCTTGTGGATAAGACGTGCAGGGACGCCAGTATCGACGGGCGATATGTGCGACTTACCGACGCGCCCAAGACGCTGTCGTCGCGCAGAGTAATACCTCTGCCCAAGCAGCTGTTGCCATACCTCAAGGACGTCAAGCGTCGCAGCCACAGTCAGTATGTCGTCGCAGGCAGCAGAGGGGTGGTATCGGTGAGGTCGTATCAGCGCACCTTTACGATAATACTGCGCAAGTTGAATCTGCCGCATAAAGGCTTTCACGCCCTGCGTCATACCTTTGCCACGCGCGCGCTCGAGTGCGGAATGGACGTAAGGACTCTTGCCGAGGTATTGGGACACAAGAATCCGTCCGTAACGCTCAGCAGATATGCACACTCTATGTTTTCACATAAAGCGGTAATGATGAATAAGGTGGGCAAATTGCTTTAATTACTATATACCGTTGTCGCGAGGAAGATACGGCGCGGACGGTTTTGCTGAATAGGGGAGTATTTGGCGCATCGCGCCGCTGATTTTAGCACGGCATCGATAAATCAATTCGTATCTGCACTCTCTTGAGTTGTAATCGGGTGAGTGATATTTGCATGCGCCCTAATAATGAAATTTTATTATTTAATAGATAAATTTTCGCATAATGTCTATTAACTTATAATGGCAGATTTAATGCCTATCGATATTGACTTATATAATCCATGGGTATATAATCTATGGTGTGATTTAGGAGGGAGAAAATGGTCGCCGCTTACGTACTTGCAGCATTTTGTATGGTTTTTGCCTTTTTCAAGGCTTTTTTCGGAGCGAAAGAACAGTATTATAAAGAAATCGCGTGTAAAAGTATAGCTTCCGTGCTGTTTGTTGCCGTCGGTATATTGGCATGCGCTAAGGCGGGCGGCAATAAGCCGTACGTTTGGTTAATGCTTGGCGGGGCGGTACTTGGTCTCATAGGCGATCTCTTCCTTGGCGTAGACGATATCACCGAGAGTAAGCAATCTAAAGACTTTGTATCATACTTGGGTGTAATATTCTTCTTCTTAGGGCATGTATCGTATATCTGCGCGTTTTCGATGCTTGACAATCATGTGCCTTGGATTATTGCATTTGCCGTAATTCTGCCTATAGCGTACGTACTGGTCGGCAAAAAGTTTACCAGAGTATTCGACAATAAAGCCCGCGGCATATTTATGATAATATATTTCCTTGCTCTCGGCGCAAATGTTGCGCTTGCGATTTCTCATGCGGCGGCAATGGAAGGAGGCGTAATGCCTGCGTTGATGATAGCGGGCAGCGTATTGTTTGCGCTATCAGACAGCTTGCTGGGAATATCTTCTTTTGCCAAAGGAAATTTCTTGCCAAAATCCGTCAGCGGATACGCAGTAATTCTCACGTATTATCCCGCGCAGCTATTGTTGATGCTTTCAATCTTTTTTATGGCTTAACTATTCGCGGCGCGATATGTGATAGGTCGAAAACGTTCGACCTTTTTTTTATTCACAACGATTATTATATCGATACGCGTGCGTTAGTTTCATTTTTTATTTCAATGCGGTTTAGCGCATCGCGTCTCAAAACGCGTAGTTTTATCGGCGTTAAATATATAAATATATATTTACGTTGGATTAAGTAAATTTTCTTTTTTTGACCGCTTATGTAGAATTTCAAAAAATTGGGTATGGACAAGCCCGATATTGTATGCTATAATAAACAAGCAAATAAGCTGAATAAATTTTTTCTCGCGTCTCGATTGAAGACGCGTATGACTTAGAGGTTAATAGATGATGGATAAGATTGCTATAATCGATTTGGGCTCCAATTCCGCCAGACTCGTGTTGGTCGACATACTCGAGGGCGGATATTTTTCTGTCGTGGATGAGCTTAAAGAGACTGTGCGGCTTGCTCAGGATATGGAGGAAGACGGATTTCTTAAGGCGACGCGTATAGCGCAGGCGATAAAGACGTTCAAGATGTTCCGTAAGCTGTGCGACGCCAATAAAGTAGACAGAATATACGCATTTGCCACAGCGGCGGTGCGTAGAGCCAAGAATCAACGCGGATTTTTAGACGAAATACTTGCCACCACGGGTATTAAGGTAAAGGTGCTCGACGTGGAAGAAGAGGCTCAGCTCGTGTATCAGGGCGTTATCAATTCGCTTGAGATACCCAGGGGTGTCATTATGGATATCGGCGGGGGCGGAACGCAGTTTATATATTACAACAGGCGCAATCTGCTCAACTGCCATACCATGCCTTTCGGCGCAGTTACGCTCAACGATATGTTCAAGGATGTCGAGTCTCCCGAAGAAAAGTGCGACAAGATATATGCTTACGTGCGCGAGCAACTCGATCAGGTAGAGTGGTTCAACGAGGTTGCCGCGGATGCTAAACTCATAGGCGTGGGCGGCTCTTTCCGCAACCTCGGCAAGATAAGCCGCATGCTCAAGAAGTATCCCTTCGAGATGGCGCATAACTATCCGATTTCTTCGGAAGAGATGCGCGGCATATACGCCAATATCAAGAAATTGAGCCTTGACAAGACCATGCGCATCAAGGGGCTTTCATCGCTGAGAGCAGACATATTCCCTGCCGCGCTTGCAACTATCAACGCAGTTGTAGATAAGCTGAGCATAGACGAGACGGTCATATCGGGTTGCGGTCTGCGCGAGGGCGCGATGTTCAGATACGCCGTCCCTTCCACTAACGAAAAGCCCATATCCGACGTGCTCGGACACAGTATATATTCGCTGCTCAACTTCTTTGACGAGAATATCGAACATGCCGAGCAGGTATACAATCTGTCCGTACAGCTGTTCAAGCAGTTGAAGGTATTGCACAAGCTGCCGAGGGTATACGTAAAGGTGCTGCGCACGGCGGCTATGTTGCACGATACCGGCAATAGAGTGAAGTATTACGACCATCAAAAGCACAGCGCATACATAATCCTCAACAGCGGACTGTACGGCATATCGCATAAAGATCTGGTAATGTCCGCAATGGTTGCCGCGCTGCATCGCAAGGGCGATATCGGCTCAATGGAGTTTGCAAGATACCGCGAGATGCTCACCGACGAAGACATCGACGCAGTCAATAAGCTGGGCGTCATCGTCCGTATTGCAGAAAGCTTTGACCGCAGTATGAGCAGCATGATTAAGACAATCACGTGCGACGTACTCGGCGATAGCGTAATCATGAAGACGGAAGCAGAGGGTAATTGCTCGCTTGAGATTAAGGACGCAATGACCGCGGCAAGCGAATTCAGGAAGGCGTACCGTAAGAACTTGCAGATACTGTAATGATAGTGCTTGCCTCCGCGTCGCCGCGCAGGATAGAATTATTATCTAAGCTGACCGCTCGTTATATAGTAGAGGCGGCGCATGTAGAAGAAGTTACCGACAGTCTTCATCCTGCGGATATAGTAATGGATTTAGCTACTCTTAAGGCGGCTGCCGTTGCAATAAATCATCCGTGCGATACGGTAATAGGCGCGGATACCCTCGTATGGTACGACGGCGAGGCGCTGGGTAAGCCGTCAAGCAAGGCGGAGGCATTTGAGTGCCTCAAGAAGCTGAGCGGCAACGTGCACAGCGTATATACGGGCGTATGCGTTATCAAGGGCGGCAGGCAGTATCGCACGTTCGACCTCTCGCGCGTACGTATTCGCGATATGAGCGATGATGAGATAGTAAGATACGTAGAGGGCGGCTCGCCCATGGACAAGGCAGGCGCGTACGGCATTCAGGACGGCGTTGCTTGCTCTTTTTCGGGCAGTTACGATAATATAGTCGGCTTTCCCACAGAGCTCATTGCGGGATTGCCTGTACTTGCAGAGGATTTATGAAGAGCATAGATTTAGTCATAGATATCGGCAGTAAGAATACTACCGTATACGAGCAAGGCAAAGGGCTGCGTTTTAAGGAGCCTACGGTTGCACTTGTTACCAATCGCGGCAATAAAATGGTGCTGGTGGAAAGCGGCAGAGCGGCGGCTCAGATTGCCGAGAGGGACAGAGTGAAGGAGCAGCTCCTGCATCCCGTGAAGGAAGGCGCGATATTCCACGAGCGCGCGGCGGTATTGATGTACCGCGACTTTATCGATAGGGTATTGCCTCGCTCGCCTATTAAGCCTAAGGTAAGGGCTATAGCCTGCGTGTCATGCGGACTGACCTCGATTGAGAAGAAAGATATCGAGAACGTGCTTGTTAAGGCGGGCGTAGGAGAGGTAACTCTTGTAGACAGTCCCATAGCTGCGGCGGAGTATCTCGGCGTTGAGAACTCGCTTATCATCGATATCGGAGCTTCCAAGACGGAGATAGCCGTCATCGGCAATACGGGCATTATTACCGGTTGCTCGCTCAATATAGGCGGAGACTCTTTCAATCAGACAATCATGGACTACGTTACCGACGTATTCAGGCAGAAGATACAGTACTCGACGGCGGAAAAGATTAAAAAGACCGTGCTGTCTCTCAACAAGCTCGACAACGTATCTTGCTCAGTCAACTGCAAGAGCATATCCGCCAACACGGCGTCGTCTATCAAGCTGTCGTCTGCGGGCGTAAGGCAGGCGGTAACTCCCTTGCTCGATAAGATTGTAGAAGCGGTAACGGCTATTACCTATCAGATACCCGAGAATATCGCAGGCGACGTATACGAGTCGGGCATGCACCTGTGCGGAGGCTCTGCCAACATACCCGCTATTGACAGGTACTTTGCCGATAAACTGCAATGGGATGCCGCTATCATCAACGAGCCCGACAACGCTTGCGCTGTAGGCGCGGCGCATTTCTTCGACAATATCGGTAGGTTGAGCAGACTCCTCAATCTCAGCAACCTCAAGTGATATTATATACAACGCTACACGCCCTAATAATATGATTTTGCGTGGCATGTAATCATCCGCTATACGGCGGATGTTTCGTTAATATAGCAGATTGCAGGGCGAGGACAATAGGCGGTAACCAATAGATAATATGGATAGATGTAAAGAGATAGAGCGCAGCATAATCACCACGTATCGCAAGAAGATATGGGGCAGATTCGTCCGCGGAATCAAGGAGTACCGCATGGTTGGCGAAGGCGACAGCATAGCCGTCTGCATTTCCGGCGGTAAGGACAGCATGTTGCTTGCCAAGTGCATGCAAGAGCTTGTAAGGCACAGCCTTGTCAAGTTCACGTTGAAGTTTATCGTTATGGACCCCGGGTACGCGCCTGCCAATCTCGAGCGTATATGCTACAATGCGCAGTTGCTCGGCATACCCATCGATATATTTAAGTCGGACGTATTTGAAGTATCGGAAAAGTTGCGCGGAGATAAACCCTGCTACATGTGCGCGCGTATGCGCCGCGGCTTCCTGTATGAGAGAGCTAAGGAGCTGGGGTGCAATAAGATTGCGCTCGGACATCACTTCGACGATGCTATAGAGACGCTGCTTATCAATATGATATACGGCGCGCAGATGGGCGGTATGCTGCCTCGGCTCAAGTCCACCTCACACGAGGGCATGGAGTTGATAAGACCGCTATATTACGTCAAGGAGCAGGATATTATCAACTGGAGCAAGCACAACGGCTTGGAATTTATAAGGTGTGCGTGCTCGTTCACGGAGCGCGGCGCGGGAGATGAGAATTTATCCAAGCGCAAAGAGGTGAAGAAGATTATCGAAGAGCTGCGCAAGGGATACGCCAACGTCGATATCAACCTGTTCCGCAGCGCATACAACGTGCATGTGGATACGCTTATCGCATGGGACAGTAAGGGTGAGACGCACAGCTTTATGGATAGATTTGCAAGCGATACCGACGCAATCTCCTCGGACGGCGCCTGCGACAGATTGGATAATGCACCCGATAACGCTTAATTAATATAATCCTTATAATAATTATATAAGTCATATCATATATGACATTTATTGCCCTTATGCGGCAAAATGCGCTCAATTGAGCCGTTAATATACATTGTTATTTATATATAATAAGGCTTATGAGCAACAGGATAGTTATTACTTCCGGTAAGGGCGGAGTAGGCAAGACGACCGTTACGGCAGGGCTGGGGATTGCGCTCGCATCGCGAGGCTTGTCCACGCTGCTCATAGACGGCGACGTCGGACTTAATAACCTTGATGTGGTTATGGGTATGGAGAATAGGGTTGCCTACGACATGGCAGACGTGCTTGCAGGCAAGTGCAGGGTAGGTCAGGCTCTCATACAGGAGAGCGGTATGCCCCTGTACATCATGCCGTCTGCGCACGCTATGTATAGCGAGCAGATTAAGTCGGGCGACTTCCGCACGCTGATAATGCGGCTCGATCACGACTTCGACTACATACTCATCGACTGTCCCGCAGGCATAGAGGGCGGCTTCCATCGCTCCGTCTCTGCGTGCGAGTATGCCGTTGTGGTTACTACCCCTCACGTATCTGCGGTGCGCGACGCCGATAAAGTGCTCAATCTTATCGGCAGCTATGATATTAAGGGCGTCAGCCTTGTCGTCAACCGCGTTCGCGGAGATTTGCTCGCAAGAGGCGAGGTCATGACTCCTGCGGATATATCGTCGGTACTGCGTTATCCTCTGCTCGGAGTTGTCCCCGAGGACGATGCGATTACCGTATATTCTCAGCTCGGCAGGCTTGCTCTCAGCGACGGAGAGTCGGGCAAGTCGTTCACCATGATAGCCTCTGCATTAGTATCGGGCAGTCGCAAGCTATACGATCCTACCGATAGGTACAGAGGCGTGATAGGCTATCTCAAGAGCCGCCTGCGTAAAAACGCTTGAGTGCGCTATGGACGGACGCGAAGTAACAGGCAGATTGCGCAGTATACTCTTGCAGGACAAGATTGCCCTGCCGCAAGGGTTTGACACTTTGCTTGCTGCGGAAGTGAGTAAGGTGCTGTCCGATTATATGACATTATCCCAAGGCGTTACCGTACATACCGAGCTTGACGCCTGCGGCTATTACGTGGTCAATATTTTTGCGCGCGCGTCGTCGCTGAGCGCTCCGCATATCGTACCCAAGCGGTGATTATAGCGTATATCGACGCTGTTGTCTGTAAATAAACGTCTGTATATTGATTAATATTTAATAGGTCTATCAATAGGTAACGGGACGCCTATAGCGTCCCGTCGATTTTTATTTTATCTTATTAATATGTACATGTATTAGTATAATTGATGATCAATTTTTCAACATGTAGCCGTTATTCGTATAAATATTTTAATCCTTACGTCATTATAAGTCAATATTTTAGTGTCAAAATAGACAAAAAACCATATTTTACCTCACCGACTTCCCTAAGGTTGATCATCAATTATACTAATTTATGTACATTTTCAACACATTATTTTGACGCTATTTGACATTAAGCGAGATAACAAAGCAATATCGCATTGCTCTTGCTGCACACTTAGATAACTATAAGTTGAGATTTAAGTTGTTTATACGGAGATATTATGTCAGCTAAAAAGTATAAGTCGGTATCAGCTATATGTGCCGCAATTGTTATTGCCTTGGTATTGTTATGCTATAGCTTTATTTCACCTGATAATATTGATGATGTTTTTGCATTTTATAATGATGATGATGTTCTTGAAGATGCTATAGATATAGGCAATATAGTGCTTAATAATTATGACGAACGTACGGACGGTAAAGTCTTTAACAGTGATGTAATGAAGACGCTATACGCTCTACTTACCGGCGATGAGGCTAAGTCGGAAATTGACGACGTAGAAGCGCTTGATACGCTCACTGCTGCTGATTTACGTACTCACAATAATAACAAAGATATTGTGCTTACTTTAGACGATAAGAAATGGACTGTAACTCACCTCACTAAAGACAGGTCCGGTAATACCATAGTTACGCTGTGGTTAGCGTATGCACAAGACAAGCACCAGTGGAATCAATGGTATAGTCAAGATAATATTGATTTAGCATATCCGTCCAACTTATACAGTTCCAGTTATATAAGGGCGCATGGACTTAATATCGGAAGCGGATATGTAGCTAATGAAGGAGATACAGAACTTACCGAGCTAGCGCAGAGCGATACGCATACGTATGCGCGGCTGACAATGCCGTCTATTGAAGGGTCGCTTACAGACTTTATTGTTACGCCTGCGCAAGTAGCGTATCAAGAGACAGAAAACTACGCTGAGATAAATACATATTTACCTTATACATTGCCCAATGATGCATACGGCACGCCGAGCGGTACAATTAAGTGGAGTAATAGAGATGGTATTGATATGAGCATTATTACTACAAAAGATGGATATAGCGAATGGAAGGATGATTATATATGGTTGCCTTCGTCTGCAGAGCTCGGAGCGGGAAGCGATTCATATTATGGCACAATAGACGGAATATGGATGTTATCAGACAGTCAGAGAGATAATAGCGGTACTTATACATGGCTTCGTTCAGGCAGCTATAGAAGGACAGCGTATGCGGGAATTTCAGAGCAAAAAAAGAATGTTACTACCTCACCTTATGTAACGAATAATTACTTCGTCCGTCCCGCGTTCCATCTAAATCTTACAAAAGCCGCCGAGTATATCGGCAAGCCTGCTCTTAGCGAGCCTACCGATGTTACTGTAGAATATCAAGGTAGAGTGCTTACCTTAGACGACGTAGCGGAAGAGCAGAAGAGTTGGCTTGACACTAATTTTTTAAGTATCACATACAGTAGCGATATTAAAGATGCCAATGTCTATAAAGTCAAGGCAGAGATCAAAGCAGAATTTGCTGCAAACGGACTTGCATTCCTTGGTACTCCCGACTTAGATGCAGGCGAAAGCGATACTATTAGGTACTTCAACTTTACCGTAACTAAGAAGAAGATAGGCATAAAGGCAGAATTGGATAGCGGAGGACTGCCAATAGTAACGCTTAAGAACGCAGGCGACGTATATACAGGCGACACATCCGAGAACGGACGCGCGCCGAGCTTCGGCTTTACGTATAAATCAAGCTCAGGCGTAGAGTATGAGACTCTGCCTACAGACGTAGGCACGTATACTGCCACGGCAAAAATAACCAATGAGTGCAGCTACGAGATAGATGCGAAAAACAGTACAATATCTGTCATATATAAGGTAGATAAAAAGTCTGTAGATAAGCCTGCCTTGTTGGGACAGGTAACTAAGCAATATAACGGCGAGGCGCAGAGCTTTACTCTGCAAGGAGTAACTGCGGACGTAACGCTTACCCTGCCCGACGGCGTAACGTATACAGACGGCGCGCTTAGCGCAACTAACGCAGGCACGTATAAGATAACCGTAGCTGTTAAGAGTACGTCCACTATGATATGGTCGGACGGGACGAGCAGTGCGTATGAGCTGACTATCTCAATAACCAAGAGACCGCTCAATATCACAATCAACGCGCCGCTATCTTGGAAGGTAGGGGAGACGCCTACGGTAACTATAGTAGGCGATAGCTTAGCCGCAGACACTACGGAGCTGCATATCTACTACTGCAAGAACGGCTCGTCTGTAAAGTACGACCTTGACGCATACAAGGTAATAACGGGCAAGACGCGCACTATAATAATGCCTATCTTAGACCAAGGAGACTACTATATCGGCGTAGAGCTATTCGGCGATAAGCAAGGCAATAGCAATTACGAGATACTTGCAGGCAATGTAACGCAGACCTTTAAGGTGCTGGGCAACGATATTACCTTTACGGATGCGGATATCAAGTGGCAGTATAATAGCACGCCCGTTACCAATCCCGCCGCGACGTTGACGCTGACTTACACTGGCAGTGTATTCCGCTTCAGCATAGACGCAAGCGACCTTGCAATCAAGGGCGTAAAGATAGACACAACCAAGGGCACTAACGGCTACAGCGGAGATATCACGGCAACCAATGCCAAGACAAGCGGCACGTATAGCGTAACGGTATATATTACCGAACTAGATAATACGTATGCCGAGTTTGATGCAGTATACACGCTTACATACAGTATAGATAAGGCAAAATACGACTTATCGGGACTTGCATGGGACTATGACGACAGCAACCCCTTGCAGTTTATCGCAGGCAAGGCTCAGGGCATAACGATTACTGGCACACTGCCTACAGGACTTACGGTGAGCTATGCAGGCAACGGCAATATTCCAGTAGGCAGTTATACGACTACCGCGAGCTTTAACGTGTCTGACGCGCTCAACTATTACAAGCCTATATCAAGCGACAGCAATACGTACCTCGGTAGCTTCGAGTGGAGCAAGGCTTGGCGTATTGATAAAGCGA
>CAMWNK010000052.1 GCA_947175555.1 uncultured Clostridia bacterium
GTCCTACAGGTCCCGCAGGCCCGACAGGCGCAACGGGAGCCACGGGCGCAGCAGGCGCGGCAGGCGCAGAAGGACCTACCGGACCTACCGGACCCACCGGTCCTACAGGTCCCGCAGGCCCGACAGGCGCAACGGGAGCCACGGGCGCAGCAGGTGCGGCAGGCGCAGAAGGTCCTACCGGTCCCACCGGTCCTACAGGTCCCGCAGGTCCGGCAGGCGCAGTAGGAGCTACGGGCGCAGCAGGCGCGGCAGGCGCAATAGGACCTACCGGTCCGACAGGTCCTGCCAACGGATTGTCTGCATATGGCGGAGTATACAGTACTGTGCCTCAGACGCTCAACTTGACCATAGGCGGCAGCACGCAGATTCCTATGGCGACCACTATGCCTGCGGCAGGTGTAACTTACACTCCCGCAAACAGCATTACGGTAACAAATGCGGGCACGTATGAAATAAACTATAACACTGTTGCATCGGTAGCAGTAGGCGCGGGGCTGACGCTGGCTGTTCGCCGCAACGGCGCGAATATAGCTTCCGCAACTAAGACGAGAACGTTGTCGGCGGGCGTGGAGTCTCCTTTTACAGGCAGTATCGTCATCAACCTTACGGCGGGAGACGTAATAGATATGGCATTCTCGGCGCTTCTCGCGCTGGGCGTTACGCTCGGTAGCGGAGTCAACGCAACGCTTACGGTTAAGAAATTAGACTAAGCCTTAGCGCTTCGATATCGAAGAGGGAGGGCGGTTCATCCGCCCTCTTTTTGCGTTTTTCTCAGACTTTAATTGATAATCAATGTATCAATAGGGTGGACATTAAATATAAATATATGGTTTAATAAATATAGGCGCATTACTTACCGTCTAAGTTTTATTTATCGGTAATGATTATTTTTACGGCAAGATTAATTATGAACTGCAATCTTCATGATTGAGACAAAATACAGCTAAATTGATTAGCATTTGCAAAAAAATTGACAATTTCAAAAGATGTGAGTATTATTATTAACGATTAAATTATGCGGATAGCGGAATTATGAAAACAGGTAAAAATGTTAAATCCAATTCAGCGGCGGAAGCGGCGGTTAATCCCCCCCCCGCGAAGAAACTCAGTAAGCCTGCGATTGTATTGATTGCGGCTGCGGTTGTTATAGTGCTTACTCTGTGCATAGTATTGCCCATTGTGCTTAGGAGCAAGCCCGACCTTGTATTTAAGCCCCCTGCTACTACATTGCCTACAGAGGAGTTGTACGCTCTTCAGCAGTATGATTACGACAGCCTCGGCGATACGCAGGTAACTATACGCTCGGATGTCATGAACGTTACTAAGCGTAATTTACCGCGCGCTCAGACGGAGATGCTTAGCGATGATTTTTCACTTGTATACGATACTGACGCCAAGCAGTTGCGCGCCGAATACGCGCTTGTTAATTCTACCGAGAATCTTAAGACGGCGTCTATTACGTTTAATAAGGACGCTTATCCTTATCCCTCAATGAAGAACTCAAGCGTTGAGTTTTATCAGAATGCGTATGCTAACGCTGCAAACGCGGCGGGGGTAACGCCGGCTCAGTATTTTAATTACTATAAGTATATGCTGATGACTCAAGGACAGCATCTTGCTATCGAGGCGGCGCGTAGGTCTGCGTTATCCCGCCGCGATATAGGCGATACTGCTCCAAGAAGCGCAGAGAATTCTCTTACCGGCTGGCTCAAGAAGCATCCTGCGGCCGATTTGCAGTACGGAGCCGTACTCGGCACTGATAATGCTGTAGAAAAGGAAATTATACTCGATCCCATCTATCGCGCTCAGCACGCTACAGGTCTTTATTTGCCTGCGGGCGAAGTGGTAACGGTTAAGATTGAGGGACTTGCAAAAGGCGAAAAAGTCTCGATAATAATCGGCAGGCAAGATTCACTTGCGTGGAGAGGAAGTATACCGTCGGGAGCAGAGGCAGACATTGCTGCCGTTACGGGCGGTATAAATACGGTCAGTTTTGCGGATTCCGCATCGGATTTGTTCTTTAAGAAGGCGGATATCGTTACCGCTACGGGTAAGTTTTTTGATTACAATACAAACTCTACGCCATTTTTACAAAGTCAATGGGCAAGACAGAATAGCCGCGCTCCTTGGATGATGGCAGAGTTCACGTTTACCCAAGACGGCGAGTACGAAATCGGTACGGCAATGGGCGGTGTAATGCACCTCGATCCCAAGAATTGCTATTCCGCTATCAAGACTACCATTAGCGGAGCGGTAGAGACGCCGCACTACATACTCGGCTCCACCACTCCCGAATATTTTGACAAGTATCTTCGCAATGCCCCCGGAGTTGTGGGCGTTCTCGATACCGAAAACGGTCAGCTTATAGGACCTACGGGTACCATGGGCACGTCTACGTATATGCGCGGCGTCAAGACCGAAGAGATTGATAAGCTCGCTATGCTGTGGCACTCCTTCTTTACCGTCAACGAGTCGTTTACGGGCGGAGTTTATAATAGGTATAACAGAGTAATGTTCGACCATCACGTGCCTGCGGGCGCCGCAGTTGCGCTTGGAGGGTATTCTTACGCATGTCCTACGTCGTGGTTTGGCAACGCAATGAATTACAGGGGATTGCTCGCAAGCGGAGCTTGGGGTATATTGCACGAGGTAGGGCATAACCACAGCACAAGTTACGGTACTGTATGGGGCTTTGCCGGTAATATGGAAAGCGAGGTGAGAAACAACGCTCTCAACCTGCTTTCTTACATAATGATGTGCGACGTAGGCACTACGATAAGAATGGGCGGCACAGCCGAGCACGGCGCATATGCCAATCCTTATTCATCTCTCACGCTATCTATCGCATTGAGAGGCAAGAAGACGGACTTTAATCAAAACGGATATTTTGAAGCGCTTAGTATGTATGCCAATATTATGCACTCCTTCGGCGCGGAAAAATTCTACGAACTGCTATATACTTATAAGGCGACATCGTCTTACGCCGCCAATAAGCGTGCCGATTTCTCGTATCGTTGCTCGCTTATAATGGGCATGAACTTTAATAAGTATTTCAACGACCTCTACGCCGCAAATATTACAGACGATATGTTTGACGAGGAGCAACTTGCCTATATCAAGAGTCTGCCCAACTATGAGCCTATATCGTGCTATTATGCGGGCGGGATCGACGGCGTAAAGACGGCGGGCGATTACTTGGTAGCATATGGCAGCGATATCGAGTTTGATTTACTCGGCAATACAATCAGCTCGCTTGATACCGAGAATGCTAAAGGCTTTGAAATTATTGCCGTAGGCAAGCCCGAACACGGAAAAATACGCGAGATAGGCGGAGGCAAATGGGCGTATAGCTTCAACAAGAAATATACAGGCGTTTTCGACGAGTTTACTTTCGATGTAAAACTTGCCGACGGAATAGTACACCGCTTCACAATTACCCTTAGGATAAGCTACAACGGGGCAAGGGTAAGCACTTATAAAGTTTCCAATCCAAGTGCCAACGGCGCGGCTATGGTAGACGCTCTCGAGGGACAGATAGCCAATCTGACGCCTACCTATTCCAATTCTACGTTTGCGGGAGTGCCTGCGTTCACGTCATCCGATTGGGAAGTAAGAGTAGCAGACTTCTGGTGGAGAGCTCCCAAGAGCGGAGATGTAACTCTGGGCGTGAGCGGCAGTAACGGACTGTGTCTGTATTTCGGCGAGAACTTTGAGTCGCTTGAGCGTACGTCGCTTATTTACACGGCGGGAGCATCGTATAATCACGGATATACCGTTAACGTAGTAGAGGGCAACTATTACGCCGTAAGAGTGCTCAATACCAATAGGGGCGGCAGAGGCGGCGCAACCGTAGGTATAATGGGCGAGGACGGCAAATACAGCGCAATAGCTGCAAGTCAAATCTATCATACCGATTATCCTCTGGGGCAGGAGGCTGAGACTTATATCTTCGAGCCCAATTATCTTGTTTCTAAAAAAGATAATGTAAAATTGAATCTTTCAGGCACCGATAAGAGCGAGTGGACTGTAATCAAAGCCCCCGAAAATATTGTGGACGGAAGAACGCACGTCGAGGTAATTACCGACCTCGAAACAGGTCTGCCTTACGATAAAATCGAGACGGATAAGTGGACATGGCTTATCGACGGACAGGTAGGTACGCTCTTGCATACCACTTATAACCGCAGCGATCCGCAGATTACCGCTAATAATCCGCATGAGTTTATTATCGATACGTCGCGCTCGCAGAGTTTTAATTACTTCACGGTTACTACGCGCAACAATTCCAATTCGTATATTATTGGTTATGAGTTGCAGATATCCGATACTGCCGACGGCGACTGGAAGACCGTCGCTTCGGGCGATAAGCTCGAGTATAAAGGTACCGTCGCTACGCTCAACTTCGATACCGTGCAGGGACGCTACTTTAGACTGCTTGTCAAGTCTACTACAGGCGGCAATTTCTCGGTAATAGCAGAGCTTGACGCGGGTATTGTGTCTCAGACGCAGCGAGTAATCCCTTCTACCAGCTCCAAGCTGTATACTACTAAGGGCTGGAGAGCGTCTATGTCGCTTGCAGACGAGCCTAACGGTTGTATCGTTACCGAGCATAAGAACGAGAAATTAGTATTCCGCTTTGTCGGCGATACGGTGTCCGTCTATGCCACTACAGGAGAGGGCTACGGCAGTGCAAAAGTAAAAGTCGACGGTAAGGACGTCGGAACTATCGACCTCGATGAAAAGAACGGCACTCTTCGTAAGCTGGTATTTCATATGGATAATTTAGAAAATAAGGAGCATACTGTGGAACTTATTACTCAATCTTCGGATAAAGTCATGCTTAACTGTCTCGGTATCGCATATACCGCAGACCTGCTTAACGCGCCCAATATTTACTTGGAAAAGAACCTTACTATTGCGCTTGTCGTCTTTATAGCGCTGTTCGTCTTGCTGCTTGCGGTAATTTTGTTGATAGTATTTTTACCTCGTTTCCGCAAGGCAGTACTTGACAGCAAGGCTCTCAACTCTCTCGACGAGCATAACGCGTCGCGCAAGGCTAAGAGAGCGGAGAAGAAGAAGGAAAAGGCTGTGGCGGCAACCGTATCCGAGACTAAAGAGGATACTGCTGCAAAGAAGTCTGCTAAGTCCGAGTCTTCGGATAAGACGTCTGTCGCAAAGCCTGCCGAGAGCAAAGCTGCGGCTAAGTCAGTCGACGTTAAGGAAGAAGCTAAGCCTGCCAAGGCGGAAAAAGCCGAAAAGGCGCAGACTAAAGCAGAAGCCAAGTCTGAGGCAAAGCCTGCGGCTAAGGCAGCGGCAAAGACCGATGCTAAGCAGACCAAGCAGACTGCTGCCAAGACAGAGAAGAAATCAGACGCTAAGGCGGCTCCCAAGAGCAGTAAGACCGCATCTGCCGATAAGGCTAAGAAATCGACGGATTCTAAGGCTAAAAAGTAATTTTTGCTTTAGCCTATAGGCGTAAGATTTTTCGATTGATTAATCCACCCGTATCTACGGGTGGATATTTATTTGACTAATTTGCGGATAAACTAATAAATTGATACATTTTCAATAGCAAAAGCAGACCTTAAGCCGTATACATCTACAGCCATGATTATCAGGCATTATCAGTCGATATTGACATGCGGATGCAATTATAGTAAAATCAAGATGCTCTACAATTATTATTCTAATTATTACGGAGCAAAAAATTTTTTTGCCTTAGAGCAGGCAAGTAGGTCTTGAAATGGTAATCGATCGTATCACTCCGATATCCTTAGATAAAGATAAAGCCGTTGCGTACGCACGCCTCGCAGCGTCGGAATATGCAGGTAAAAAGGTTAAGAAATGCAAGTATTTGGGCGGGGGTTCTTTCGGCAGAGCAGTCAGCGTTACGTATGACGGCGGACAGACTATCGTAGTTAAGCTACTATGCAATGCCGACATGCTGGAGAAAGAGACTCATGACTTGAGTTTGCTTGCGTCTCATTGCTCGATAAGTATGCCAAAGGTGCTGTTTGTAAGAAAAGCCGATGACAGTATCCCCGTTGATTGTTACGGCATGGAGAAAATAGATGGGCGTTGCGCGCTGTTTTCGCTTAGGTTGTTGCTTGGCAGTAGACGTAAGAGAGCGGAATTTGCCGATAAAGTTACCAATTCGTTGCACTCTTTGCATATGTTTAAGAGCGACAAATTCGGCGATACCTTATCGCCCGATTGCAATAGCTGGATTGACTGTTATAAGCCTTTTGCAGAGGCGGTGCTGAGCAAGGCGGAAGAGATGCACTCTATAGGAGAGATGCCGGATAGAGTTATGGACGTTATGCGCGCCGCTTGGGCTAAGTTTGATACGATTTTTTCCGAAGATGTAGAGGAGGCTTGCCTTATACACGGCGACCTTAACTTAGCTAATATTATGGTTGACAAGGGGCGTCTTGCGGGATTTATCGATCCGCTCAATTCTATGTATGCCGATAGAGAGTACGACCTTTTTCAGTTCGATAACTTTTTTAAGAAAAAGTTTAATTTGCGCCAGACGTATATGCAAAAATTCGGAGCGAGTAAAAATTGCGATTATAAGTGCGCCTTTTACGGACTTTGGAACGAAGTATACTGTTATATTAAGTCGGGTGTGCTTGTCGGGATAATCATGAATCCGCTTATCGACAATATGTATGCGCGTCTTGCCGAGCTCTAATAATTTTGTCAATTAAATAAATCAAAACAATATTTATCTGTCCATATAATTAATATATCCGCCCATGATACATAGGCGGATATACTGCTTATTGATTGCAAGGTTGTCAGTCTTGGCAATATAGCGTATAGTTGCTCGTGCCGCTATCCCAACTGTCTCCTTTTGTGATTGCATCCCACTCGGCGCGAGTGCCTTGGAAATGTATGCTCGTAAGGTTTGCGCAGTAGCAGAATGCCATGCTGCCTATATAATTGACTTTGCGGGGTATAGTTATGCTCGCGATGGCGCAACTTGTAAATGAATTGTTTTCTATGCGCTCCAAGTCGTCGGGAAGGGTTACCTGTGTCAGACTAGTGCATCCCGAGAAAGAAGCAAATCCCAAGGTTTTTACGTTTTTAGGTATCGTGATGCTCTCAAGCGATGTGCAACCTTGAAACGCCCATTCTCCTATTTCCGTTACGCTGTCGGGCAAGTCTATTTCGGTAATCGCATCGCGAGAGGAGAAGCTGTCCACACTCGTTACTCCGTAAGGTATGGTTACTTTGCCCTTTATTCCGTAAGGTACGTATTCGATTACGGTCTTATCTTTATTATACAGCACGCCGCCTTGGCTGGAGTAAGTTGCGTTATCGGTGTCAGCTGTGATTTCTTCCAGCTTTCGGCAGTGGAACAGCGAGCTGAAACTGAAATCCGAAACGGTAGCGGGGATAGTAATGCTGACTAAATTATCGCTGCAATTTAAGAATGCGCTGTCATGTATTTTCGTTACGGGCTTACCGTTGTATTCGGCAGCGACTACAGCATCGGTAAGAGTGGAAGTGTATGTGTAGCGGACCATATAACTTTGTCCGTCGCCGTTCAATTCATAATGCAATTCGTCATCGCTTACGACAAGGTTGCATTCGGCGTGTACATCGTCAACGCTTGCGGTTATTATGGCACTGCCTTGCTTGATTGCGTGCACCCTTCCGTTGCTATCGACTGTAGCTACGCCTTGGGGTTCTATCGTCCATGTTACGGTATTACCTGCCGCTTCCTCAGGGGAAATTCTCACCGTCAAATCGTGATCTTCATTTGACTTCAACCTAAGGTTGCTTTCGCTTAGGATAACGTAATTAACGGGGACGGGAGGAGCTTTTACGGTTACGGTGCATTGCGCGCTTACATAGTCTGCTGTCGCAATGACCACCGCCGTGCCTTGCGATAATGCGGTTATCATGCCGTCATTGTCTACCGCAATCGTTTCATACCGCTGTTCTACAGTCCACGACACGGTTTTATATTTTGCATTGTCCGGCAACACGGTCGCAATTAAGGTCTCAGTCTCTCCTTCTTCAAGTGTTAGCTCTGTTTTGTTGAGCGTTACGCTCGTTACGTGTACGGTCGTATTCCCGCATGCAGCTATCAGCACAGTACAGATTGCGACGCATAGTAGCATCGCGATTACAAGCAATTTCTTTTTCATATACAGCCTCCTTTTTTAGACGCTGTAGTAATCGTGTACTTTTACTCGCAAGATATATTTGACTACTTTTGATTATTATACTATAATTTCATTATAGAATAAATTAATTTTATTTGATTTTCGGCGTTGTAGTAAAAGTACACTTTTACTACGATTTCATATTAAGACGTAATTGTGTGCGGATAGTAGCTGTACCGCGTTATATTAAAGGCTCATTAATTTTTTAGGTATAGGATAGCGCAATGACAGTAGCAGAAGTTCAACTAATCGCAAAGCAAACTATGTTGTTTATAAAAGAGCAGATTAAGGTCGGACTAAAGCTTCCCGAACTGAGGCAAATTGCCGAAAGTAAAATGTTGTCGCTCGGCGCGACGTCGTTTTGGTATTGGGACGTGGGCGCGTTTATATTTTCAGGCAAGGATACAACTCGCTCTATCTCGGGTAAACGCTATAAGACGTCAAAAAAACTTATAGATTATAACGATATTATTACTATAGATTTGAGCCCGCAGGTAGGCAATGTCTGGGGAGACTTCGCAAGGACGATTGTTATAGAGGACGGCGTCGTCATCGATGATATCCGCAAAATTAAGAACACAGACTGGAGAGAAGGCTTGCTTATGGAAGAAAAGCTGCATGAGCTCTTGCTTGATTTTGCTAAGCCAAAGACTACTTTTGAACAGCTGTATCATTTTATCAACGATTATATCCACAATAGCGGATATATAAATTGCGATTTCATGGGCAACTTAGGACACTCTATCGCAACTGACAAAAAAGACAGAATTTACATTGAAAAGGGCAACGCCGCCACGCTTTCAAGCGTGGATTACTTCACCTTTGAGCCTCACATCGCAATTAAGGGCTCGCAATTCGGCTATAAAAGAGAAGATATTTATTTTTTTGATAACGGACGCCTTAAGGCTTTATAAAAAGTAATGCAAGTCAAGCAGCTGCTTGACTTACGTTGTTATGTTAATGATGAACAAAAATGATTTTTTAAGGGTACCGGAAGACGGGACTTGAACCCCACTCGTATATCTGAGTTGGGACTTGATAACAAAATAAAACATTTGACTATAATTTTTTTGAAAAGGCTTGACTTTTTTAAATTTATTTGTTAATATTTTTCTACTAATGCAATACGGTCGCTCTACTGATTATAATTAGTAGAAATTAACTCCTACATTATTTGGTTGATATTTTATATCAATGGACTTCATTTGAAGGATTTTCCCTGTGCGTCCTATACTCAATAAGAAATAGTTCCCTCACTCAAGAATGAGTGGAAAGGTGAGAAGAGAGGGGAGGGCAGGAGTTGAGCGCCTGGTGGCGTTCGGAATATGTTGTGCTTTAGTTTATACCGTTAATACCTCAATTTTTGTTAGTTGGTGCAGGAGACCACATTAGTGGGCAAATAACAGAAAAGGAGGTAAAGCAATCATGGAGAAGAACAATGATTCAACTTCAGTTGTCGTCACTATAATTGGAGATAATAATACAGTTGTTTTTGATGGCAAAACTAATTCTATTAAAAGAATTAGCAAAAAAAAGAAGTCTTTCAAGACTAGGCTTAAAGCATTAGGTAAACTAATTCGTTCCATATTTGTAAATATTTCAGTTCTTCTATTTGAAATATTTGCAAAGTTGATGGGATAAGCACAACTTTATTCAAATCTTATGAGGTTATTACCTTTGGAATATAAAAAATGCTATATATATGGATTAAAATCTAAAAAAATTTTGCTTGACCTTTTGCATATAGATAGGAAAATTTATTGCAAGAAGGCATTTATTAACTCAAAAATCACGCCTATGATTAAAATTAAGAATGATAAAAAAAGATTAGTAGAAGCACCAGATAAAGATATAATAATAATTCAATCTAATATTTTAAAAGCTTTACAAGAATTAGAATTCCCGAGTTATGTATTTTCAGGAATAAAAGGAAAATCTTATATAGATAATGCTCAGGTTCACGCAAATAAGAAATACTTATTTAAGATTGACATTTCAAAATTCTTTCCAAATATAAGCAGGGATAAGGTTTATAAATTTTACCTTAAGAAATTGCAAACATCACCAGACGTAGCAAATATTCTTACCAATTTATCAACTGTTGATTTAGATTTTAAAAATCAACAAGACATAAGAATGATAGACGTTAATGAGTTTATCAAAGAAACTTCAATAAATGAAAGAAATCATTTAATAACAGGTTCACCAATAAGTTCGATTATGTCATATTTGGCAAATGTCGATATGTTTGAAGATATTTATCTTTTAGCGACAAAATATAATATATCAATGACTGTTTATGTTGATGATGTTGTTTTTACATCTAACAATAGAATACCATCTTTTTTTAGAAAGAATGTATTAGATATTATAAGAAAAAACGGCTACAGAGTTTCAGAAGAAAAGTGCGAATACTATAATACTCCAACCGTCAAAAAAGTAACTGGAGTTATATTAGATAAAAATGGCAACATGCAAGTTCCTAACAAATTAATGTTTAAGACGCATAATTATATAAATGAAGTTAAAAAAGGCGATTTAACTAATATAGACAAATTGCAAGGTTGTCTAGTTGCTACAAAATCTATCAATGGTAAATTAAAAGAATTCCAAGGACAATTAAAAAAGATTAAAGAAAATAAGGAATAGAACACTAAATCTTCAAATTTTTCTAGGAAAAAGGACTATCTAAAAATTCACTGATGGTCACATCGAAATCGCTAGCAATTAGAATTATTGTAGATACCCAGTTATTTGATGGT
>CAMWNK010000053.1 GCA_947175555.1 uncultured Clostridia bacterium
ACAATGCTTTCAACTACACATACACGGACGAGGACGGCAATACTGTGAGTGCGTCCGAAATGGTGGCAGGCAAGAATTACAGCGTTAAGGCAACGCTTAAAGATGAGTATGCGCGTAACTTCGAGTTTGTAGACGCGAGCGGTATGCCGCTACCCGACGCTACGGCGAGCGCGTCTCACGAGTTCAATTACAGCGGCAATAATGCTAATGGCGGAGATAACAACGGCGGCGGTAGCGGCAATGTGCCCGACGATTATTACAAGTGGTATAAGGTGCACGTAATTACAGAAATAGCCATGGTAGCGGTAACGCTGATAATAGTAGTGCTTGTAATAGTGCTGATTGTGAAGTCAAATAATAGAAGGCGCGACAAGCGCGATAACTCAGATAGATATGACAGGCGCGGCAGCAATACTTATACGGATAGCAGCAACACTGGCGGCGGCTATTCGGATGACATTCAATAATAGGGTATAAAGTAAAATATGCGATAATATCCCGTCTTTATATGGCGGGATATTAATTTTACGGCTAATCCATAATAATCCTTATGCAATTTATTTGAGTAAGATGTGGATTACAGCCTATTATGATTTAATTATATCGGCGTAATTCAGTCTTATTACTTTGCTTAGGTCTGCCGTGGCTATCTCTACCTGTCTGCCTATCTTGCCCGCGCTGAATATTATCTGCTCGTATTGCTTCGCGCTCATATCTATTGTGGTAATAAATGCTTTTTTCATGCCGATAGGAGAGCATCCGCCGTGCACGTATCCCGTTAATGGCAACAGCTCCTTCGACTTTATCATTTCTATGTTTTTTTCATTGACGGCTGCGGCAGCCTTTTTCAAGTCCAGCTCCTGTGCTACAGGAACCATGAATACGTAGTGATTGCCGCTTTTTCCTACCGTTACGAGCGTCTTGAACACTCTTTCTTTTTCTTGCCCGAGAATTTGCGCTATATCAACTCCGGACAGACCTTCGGCTCCGTCCAAGCAGTAATCGCCGTGTTGTATTTTTTTAGACTCGAGTATTCTTACTACGTTGGTTTTTTCCATAATTTCAGTATAACTCCGACATAGCGGTTAGGCAAGGATATAAGGCAAGATTTTTTGATAGATTACTTGCTGTAGCGATTATCTTTACTGTCAAAGGGTGCAATTAGCTTGCCAAAAAGCACGCATATATGACAAAATATGACATATATCATATCGCTTGTTTTCCTGACGGCGACTGATATCGGCGATGCTGTCTACATGCTGCGCTCATCTAAGGGGAAGATAGCGCGAAGTGCGTTAATATCTTCCTTTGTGTCGCCTGTGGGGTAAAGCGTGAGATACGGTAGATTTAAGTTGATTATTTGCAGCGTTGCAATAGTTGCGGCTCTTGCTATGGCGGCGTTGATTACATGTTATTTTTCCGCAAGTATAATCGATTATGGAAAGGATGCAGCTTATACGTCAGCTCCTTTATCCGATAGCGGCGATGTCGCTCTCATATCCGATGTATACGACCTATCGGAAATAGAAGGCATGGGCGATAACGGACGCGCTTTAATAGTATCGGACTTTACCATTAATAAGTTTAACAGTATTGAAGACTTTTCGGGCGTATTGGACGGCGGCGGTCATACTCTGACTCTCGATATAAGCAGCGATAGCAAGGGATATACGTGTTATGATTTCGACGCGGGCGAGGCGATAGGCGGAATTTTTGCCGTACTGCGCGGTCGTGTATGCAATCTCAAGATTGTAGTCAATCATTTCAGCCACGGCATAGACGATGTCGGATGCAGCGCAGGCATTATATGCGGTGTCGCTTATAATTGCAGTTTTGACAATATCGAGATAACGCTTAATTATAAAAGCGGAATAGAGGGCGACTCGTATCTGTACGACCGTATTGAGCACAGCAATTTGGGCTATCCGGATAATTACGTGTCATTAGGCGGCATAGCAGGATACGCAAAGGGAAGCGTTTTAGTAACCGACTGCAATATTGATAACGACAGCGGCAATATGGACGGGTTTTCTTTGACGGGCGTGATGATAGACGGAGGAAGCGGAGCGATATACAGCATAGGCGCATTTATAGGCAGAGGAGACAGAGCAAATATAAGCGTTGTCAATGCGCGCTACGGCGGAGACGGAATATTAACGTGTATAGTTGTCGGCAGCGCGGTAAGTGAAAGAAATTTATCATACTTGATAGGACTGACTGACGGCGGAACTTTGGTTGTGGACGGGTATATAACCGACGCAAGCGGAGCAGTCCAATGCGCAGGCAGCGGCGGACAGGATACATGCGGAGCTATTGCGGGCAATTCAGGGACGTGCTCATTGAGCGTGCAGTCGTATTACTTTTGCAACAGTAGCAATATCGATGCGGTAGGAGACAGACCGCTATTGAGCGGCGGAACTAAGTACGATAGCGATATAGTAGCTCTTACGTGGGGAGTAGGCAATTATACCGATATATATTTCGGCGGATTAAGGTGTGCTATGTACGACAGTGAGCAGCTTATATTCAGCATAGAGTGCGATAGCAAGCAATATCCTGTGTATGAACAGCTCGCTGTGGCGGCTCAAGAAAATGTCGGCAAAGCTAAAACTATCAAATTATCCCGTAGCGGTAATGTGGTAGGGGAGCGAGTGGAAGTCGATAATATAAAGCTGAACTACGCCATATGCGGCACGGCTGTCTATGATGCGGATTATGAGGACGGCGTATACAAAAGCTATCATACATATGACGGAACGCTTCCGTCTGTAGCGGTACTTTTAAGTTGCTCGTCTGCCGACAGAGCGGTATATGACTTGATGTCCTGCGAAAATCATTCTACGTCCGTGGGCATTGTAAGCTATAAAATCAAAAGCAATCAAGATTATAAAGTAATATATATAGACGGTCGTATTGCTATAGCAGACGAGCGGGAACACACATTATACGCGTTGTCTGCAATTTCAGACACAGTGAGCGTAGAGATATTGCGCGCAAGTGCGAGTATCAAGTTTGATGACAGCGTATCTTTTAAGACGCAGTATTACAGTCCGCTCGATACAGGTTCAATATCGCAACATATTATTTCAAGCGGCTTTATAATCGGCGCGCCCGTATATAATATTCGTGCATACGGCAGGGAGGGAGAATACGCCGTGGGAAGTCCTGTAGGAGCGTACACCCTCGAGATATGCGAGCTTTCGCTCATCGGCGGCGATATTGATAATTATAGCGTTACTGTAAGCTACGCAGAACTCACTGTTACCAAGAAGAGCGCAACGGTAGCATTGAGCATTCACGGCGATATAGTATATGGCGACACTGCAAGCGATATCAAGGATAAGGTATCCGTGGATAGCGTAGGATTTATCGGCTTGCTGCAATGCAACGTAATATGCGACAAGGCGGCAGTAACAGTCGGTGATGAGATTGTTGTCAGCGTAAACGACTTATCGGTGTCCGACGGGATAGATAATTACGACGTGAATATCACTAAGTGCGTCAGTATTGTCAAAGCGCGTAAGATAACCGCGCGTATATACTTTTCCGTGTCGCAAGTAGTCTATGACGGCAGGTCGTATAAGGCGGATTATTGTATAGAGGACGGCTCTTTGGCTCAGGGCGATAAGATAAGCATAGAGTATTATGAATGCTTAGGCGATGATTGTATAAGCATTGGCGGATTGCCTATCAACGCTTGCTATTATAAAGCAGTTCTTTTGGGAGATATCGCAGGCGACAATTATATACTCGGCGAGGGAAGCGTTGAAGAAGCATACTTGACTATATCTAAAAGAGCTTTAGATTACTCCCTGCCTGATATGAGCGTAGTCTACGGCACTCGCGCCGACTTAGCTGTAAGCAGCGAATACATCGCGGCAATTAGGCAGGACTTGAGCGCGATGATTTATGAGGATTATTTTCTTGAGTTTGACTTAACCGACGCGTACGGTATCGGCTATACTGCAGGAGTTCATGCAGGCAGTATACTTAAAGTCAGCGCAACGGTTACGTTCAATGCGGGAGATAATTACTTGATAAATATCCGCGACGGCAGCGCAACTGTAGTCAAGCGCGAGCTGCAAGGGCACTTTGAATATCTTGGAGAGACTATTGGCGACATAACGTACGACGGCTATGTCAAGTCCCTTGATTACGTCTTGGATACGCCTTTATTTGACGCAGATGTCGTCAATATAACTATGCGTTACTATAACGGTGATTTACTGTTATTTGCTCCTCCTTGCAATGCGGGCAGCTATGTCGCGCAGGTATATACGTTTAGCTCGGATTATATATTGTCCGATATTTGCAAGTTTGACATCAGTAAGGCACAAAGAGATATCGGCGCGAGAATATCGCCTGTATATGGCGGCATTATCATATTGCCGAGCGATAACGAGAGATACGTCATCAGTTGCGACGGCGGAGATTGGGTAGAGGTAGGCGACGACGGCTTGATTTCCTTGCCGCTTGCCTATCAGCACACCGTTGCGCTTGATTATGCTCCTCGTAGCAACTATCGCTGTGCTCAGCCGCCTGTTTATACCGTGATTATGAGCGAGCAGACGCTGTATGAGTATGCTCAAAGATTGCTTGGCGACAATACTTCAGGCGATAGCGTGGAGCAATACAGATTGATTAAAGAGATAGACGCAATGCTCGACGGCGAGAGGGCGGAGGAATATCTGTCTGTAATGGCGACCTTGGACGGACTGTACGCCGATAATGCGAGCGAGAATAATGCGCATGGACTGAGCGGAGCGGACATTGCGGGTATAATATTGTTGTCGCTTGCCGCAGTAACAGCTTGCGAAACATTGCTTATGTTTTTCAGATTAAAAGCTCATAAGCAAAGAAAGATTATACTGTCGCTGTCGCTTGTAGCGCTTGCCGTGTTGATATCTCTCGGCTTGATATTATTGCTTGCCGTATAAAGAAGGTCTATTGGAATATAATGCTATCAGTCAGCTATTCACTAATGTATATTAAGGTTTATATTGACTTAATTTATTATAGATATTATAATGCGATAGAAAGAGCTTAGCGCGCCAAGCAGGTGATAAATTACTATTATGTCGTTAGATAAAAAGAATAAATTCAGTGAAGAGATTGCCACTCAGTACGGACTTGCTCCCGTATATTCTCCCGATTGCACTCATCTCATACTCGGAAGTTTTCCGTCGGTGATGTCGAGGAATTATTTTTATTACGGCAATCCGCGCAATAGGCTGTGGAGCGTCCTCGCGGAGATTACGGGCGATACCGTGCCGCCTCATCCCGACGGCAAGCGCGACTTTTTACTTTATCATAAGATTGCGATGTGGGATATAGTGTCTTATTGCGATATCCGCGGCTCGGGAGATGCCGATATCAAGATAGTGAGCGATAAGCAGATCAACGACATCCCCGCATTGATTAAAGGCGGCAGCATCAAGAAGATACTGTGCAACGGCTCCAAAAGTTTTGCACTGTTTAATAGATATCACGCAGGCAAGATGAATATAGAGACGGTTTTGCTACCCTCCACTTCGCCTGCTAACTTCAAGTTCGATATAGAAAAGTGGCGCGATGCGCTTACACATTGACAATAACTTTTTTCCGTTTTGTTCTACTTAGCTCTATTGTTACATATAATCCTTTAGACAAAGCTATCGGAGGATTGTATCGCAATGGAAAAGTTCGATTTATACCGTGATATCGCCAGTCGCACAGGCGGTGATATTTACATCGGAGTAGTCGGTCCTGTCAGGACCGGCAAGTCCACGTTTATAAAAAAGTTTATGGAAGCGTTGGTATTGCCTAAAATAGACGATCCCAACCGCAAGATGAGAGTGGTAGACGAGTTGCCTCAGTCTGCCGACGGCAAGACTATTATGACCACTCAGCCCAAGTTTGTGCCCGATCAGGCGGTAAGAGTGGACTTGCAAGAGGGGCTCGGCGTCAACGTAAGGCTTATAGATTGCGTAGGCTATATAGTCGACGACGCCGTAGGCTATACCGAGGGCGAGAAGAGCAGACTTGTGCGTACTCCTTGGAGCGAGGACGAGATGAGCTTTGAAGAAGCTGCAGAGTTCGGCACTCGCAAGGTGATTACCGACCACTCTACTATAGGAGTTATCGTTACTACGGACGGCTCTGTTACAGGCATAGGCAGGGATGGTTACCGCGCGCCGGAGCGCAGGGTTATCGAGGAGATGAGCGCGCTTGGCAAGCCCTTTGTAATATTGCTCAATACTAAGTATCCCGATAATACAGACGTCAAGCGCGAGGCGCAGGAGATGGAGAAGCAATATGGCGTGCCTGTGCTGGTCAAGAACGTCGCCACAATGGTCAGCGAGGATATTTCCGACATACTCAGCAGTATATTGATGGAGTTTCCGCTCAAGCGTGTCGACTTTGAGCTGCCCAAGTGGTTGCGCGCTCTTCCTGCCGACAATGCAATAATTGCAGACGTACTCGGCAGAGTGCGCGGCGGCGTATGTGGCGCATGCAAGATGAGCGACTATAAGAGCATGAACGATATATTCGATGGCGACGAGTATATTGCCGGCGTAACGGATACCGATATATCTTTCGGCGAGGGCGTAATCAAAATCGGACTTAAGCCCGTAGAGAGCCTTTTCTATAACGTATTGTCCGAGCGTTGCGGATGCGATATCAAGGATGACTTTGAGCTGATAAGCTATATCAAGGACTTAAGCCACGCCAAGCGCGAATACGATAAACTCAGAGCTGCGCTCGAAGAGGTGGAAGTTGCAGGTTACGGCGTAGTTGCTCCCGATATGACGGATATGGACTTGCAAAGTCCTCAGGTCGTGAAGAAGAACGGTCGCTATGCCGTCAAGCTCAAGGCAAGCGCGCCCACGTTGCACATCATGCGCGTTGATGTCGAGACGGAAGTCAGCCCTATGTTCGGCGGCGACGGAGACAGCGAGGATACGGTCAAGAGCTGGCTGGGCGAGTTCGGCGATGAGGGCGAGGGCATTTGGGAGACCAATATGTTCGGTAAGACGCTCTCTACCTTGGCTAAAGAAGGGCTTGAGAATAAGATTCGCACCATGCCTACCGACGCCCGCGTTAAGCTGCGCAAGACTTTGGGACGCATCGTAAATGAGGGTAAAGGCGGCGTGCTGTGCATACTGCTGTAAGCGCGTGTTGCCGCAATATTAATTGCAAGTCGAGCGTAACGCAAGGCATTGCGATTGCATAATATGTAATGTAACAGGCGTATCAACCGTCGGTTACGGTAATTCTACGACAGATAAACACCCTTGTAATATACTGACCTTAACTACGTGAGGGGGAATCGATTTCCCCCTCTTTTATATTTTTTAGCACATGCTTCAATGCTTTTCCGTCATAGTTTTCGTTCAAAGATAAGCACGTTGATAGTTGTCATAGATTTATTATCGGTTATTAGGCTCTACGTCCGGCAGCGTTATGTTTACTGCGTCGATATCTGCGAATTTATATTCCGATATACTCATGCTTACGTTATTGGTTATTGTAAGTTTTATAGTGTCTTTTTCCGAGCAGTCCAGCACTATTTCGTAATCGTCTTTAGCGCCGATCAGTTTTCCGCCTTGCTCTTTGATATAGTCGTCGTATCCTTCTTCGCTGCCGTGTCGCGCTATATAAAGCCCCTTATGAGCAGCTTTAAGAAATTTATCGGGCTCAGCCATATATCTGCCGCCGTAGTCGAGCATTATATAGTCGTCCCCCTTCATCTCGGTGTACATAGCGCCCGATATCAATAAGAAATTGGATAGAGTATTTTTGCTCTCTTCTTCGCTCAATACAGTTGCGACAGCTCCCTCTACGTATTCGCCCGTGATTACGTTGCCGCCGTCGCCTTTAGCGTCCGACTTGCCCTTTTTGACGTCCTCGTCGCTTTTATCGCCCGATGTGTTGCCGCCTCTGTCGCTGTCGTTGGGATTGGGAAAAGAAGAGCCTTCGGGGACGGTGTACTTTACGCATGTTCCGTCCGTCCATCTGTATATTTCGTTGCCCGATAGGCACGTTATGCCGTCCTCTTCTTTGACTACTTTGTACATAGTCTCGCCTACGGTTACGGTATAACATTTCATATTATGGAAGTCGGACGGAGTCTTATATCCCGTAATGGGAGCGTTGCTGTGTTCGCATCCGCCGAATACTATCACCGCGGTAAATACGGCAAGCGATAACAGCATTAACGAAAGTTTTTTCATTATTCACCTCCGTGATAGTTTGTTCAAGCTGCGCGATAGTATGTATATAGTTGTATGAACTCAGTAAATATAGACATGCCGTCTTGCTAATGCGTAGCTTTAAGATTAATTTATACCTACTGCAAGCGATATTAGCAATTATAGTAAAAACAGCCGAATAAGGCGTATCTATATGGTTGATTGCTCGTATAGTCAATTAATGATAGGATAATATTGCTTTTTATCTACCGCGGTGATATAATATTAAAAAATTTAGATAGGTGAAACGATGGAATATAATTTCAGCGACAGAATAAAGGACCTTAAGGGCAACGCGATAAGGGAGATATTCAAGGTGCTTAATAATCCTAATATCGTATCCTTTGCAGGAGGACTGCCCAATGCTTCCGTATTGCCTGCGGCGGAGATAGCCGATATCACCAATTCGCTCATGTGTAGCGATAAGGCGAGCGAGATATTGCAATACGGTGCTACGGAGGGATATTTGCCGCTGAGGGAGAGGATTGCCGCGTTCGTATCTCGATACGGTATCAACGGTTTGACTTCCGACAATGTGCGCATAGTTTCCGGCGGACAGCAGACTATTGACTTGATGTGCAAGGCATTCGTAAATAAAGGCGACGTCGTACTGGTTGAAGATCCCACGTATCTTGCGGTATTGCATATACTTAAGACTTACGAGGGCGTGGCGGTAGGCGTCAAGTCGGGCGCGGACGGTCTCGACCTCGAGGACTTGGAGCGCAAGATAATCAAGTACAAGCCTGCTATGCTGTATTGTGTGCCTACGTTCTCCAATCCTACGGGTATTACTTACAGCTTGAGCGTACGAGAGGGCATTGCAAAAATCAGCGCCAAGTATAATCTGCCCGTGCTTGAGGACGATCCTTATAGCGAGATACGCTACGAGGGGGAGAGAGTGCCCTCTGTCAAGAGCTTTGACAAGGCGGGCAACGTGGTATTTACCGCATCTTTTTCCAAGACGATATCCCCGGGGCTTAGGTGCGGATATTGCGTCGGCGCTCCCGAGGTGCTTAATAAACTGACCATAGGCAAGCAGGCAGCCGACGTGCATACGTCCATGTTGTCGCAGGGCATAGTCGACGAGTATATGCAAAGAGGACTTTTCGACGCCAACCTTGCCAAGGCGATACCGCTTTATAAATCAAAAAAAGATGCCATGATATCCGCATTGGACACATATATGCCCGATTGCTTTACTCATACCAATCCTTGCGGCGGATTATTTGTATGGGGAGAGTTCACTGCCGACAGCGGCATAGATACGCAACAGGCATTTATGGGCGCGTGCGATAGAGGCGTGGCGTATGTGTCGGGCGAGACGTTCTTTGCCGACGGTAAGGACAGGCGGCATATGAGACTCAATTTTTCCAATGCGTCCAAGGCGCAGATTGAGGAAGGCATGCACAAGCTCGGCGATTACTTTAAGGAGTTGATAAGATGAATAGCAAAGTTAACGTAATGGATACGCTCAGAGAAAGAGGATACCTCAAGCAAGTGGTATACGAGCAGGATTTATACAAGCTGCTGTCTGAGGAGAGCGTACCGTTTTATATAGGCTTCGATCCTACCGCGGACAGTCTGCATGTAGGTCATTTTGTCCAGCTTATGGTCATGAGCCATATGCAAAAGGCAGGACATAAGCCAATCATACTTATAGGCGGTGGCACGGGTAAGATAGGCGATCCCTCCGGCAAGTCGGATATGCGCAAGATGATGACTGACGATATTATCAAGCATAATTGCGAGTGCTTTAAGACGCAGATGTCCAAGTTCCTCGATTTTGAGGGCGACAACGCGGCAATCATGGTCAATAACGCCGATTGGCTGGACAACCTCAATTATATCGACTTTATGCGCGAGATAGGCGTATACTTTTCCGTCAATAAGATGCTCACGGCAGAGTGCTATAAGGCGAGGATGGAAAAGGGACTTACTTTCCTTGAGTTCAACTATATGCTTATGCAGGCATATGACTTCTTGCATCTCTTCCGCACTCACGGCTGCTTGCTTGAATGCGGCGGGGACGACCAGTGGTCCAATATACTCGCGGGAGCAGACCTCATCAGACGCAAGGAGGGCAAG
>CAMWNK010000054.1 GCA_947175555.1 uncultured Clostridia bacterium
GATATGAATTCCTTGTTAGGCAAGTAATAGCCCTCTTTGGGAGGAGTATTCCAATGCGCGAAGAAGTCTTTTACAAAGAATCCGACTTTAGAAAAGATGTTAGTCTTCATAATTTCGCCCTCAAATTATTATGCACGGCACCTTGCAGCAGCCGATATCATTATATCGATACGTTACAGTATAACCCGCGCCCTTATCCCGCGAATCGTACCTAAGCGTGCAATGTACGATTTAATCGGTGCGTATGCGCGCTTAAAGACTAAATCTCACATTTTACAATTATTATACTATATAAATATAGCGATTGCAAATGAATTAATCGCCATACTAATCCAAATAATTATATTTTACAATAGCGGAAATGACCGCTTGAGCATGCAATAAGATAAGCGGCTATCCGCGTTATCTGCCCGTGGAGCCGAAGCCGCCTTCGCCCCTAACGGTATCGGACAGCTCCGCAGCAAGCTCGTAATCGGCGCGGATGTAGGGAGCAATCACAATCTGTGCAATTCTGTCGCCGCAGGCAACGCGTCTTTCCTCATCGGAATGATTGTGCAACGCAACCATGATTTCCCCGCGGTAATCGCTGTCAATGACACCGACTTTATTTGCAGGAGCAAGACCTTGCTTAGCGCCCAGCGAGCTGCGCGCGTAGATAAGTCCCACCGTGCCGCAAGGTATCTCCATGGCGATACCTGTATGAATAAACACCGTCTGCCCCGCGCCTATTACCACCTCGCCGTCGCATACCGCGTACAAATCCGCCGCGGCGGCATACTCGCTGCCGTATCTGGGCAGTACAGCGCGCTCGTCCAACTTCTTAACTCTCAAAGAGCAACTTTGCATAAATCAACCTCCGTATATGAGCAGTGCTCGACATCGGTATCATTATATCATTTATATGCGCAGGTAATCAACCTAAAGAGCCGCGCCTTGAGCTCGCCTCTTACTCTTAGCGCGTTAAGTGCGCAGTCCAATAATATGTTATTTATACTATATATAGAGCATGACTGTAAATAATAAACATTTCTATCTCCGCACGGATATAAGAAAACGCGGATATAAAAAGACGCGGATTGCTCCGCGCCTTATAAATGCTAAATATGCTATCAATAATACGTGCCGCCTACGCCGCCGTCCTTCCACAGCCTGACGCAACCGTCTTTGCGCGAGCGTTGCACGTCTATGATGCGCTGATTGGACGAACCTCTGAAACGCAACTTAATATCTTTAAGCGACTCAACAAACGTCCCGTCAACCAATATATCTATATACGACAGCATCTCGTCGGTTACTTCAATACAAGCTCTGCCGCCTTGAGCCAAATCTACGTCGTAAGTATATCCGCTATAGCACCATATGTCCTTGTGCGGAAATTCGCTCTTGACGCAGCGCAATAAGTCTATGAGCGCGCGCTGATTGCTCGGCTCGAACGGCTCGCCGCCCAATAAAGACAATCCGCGTATGTAATCGGGGCGAAGCGCAGCTATTATCTCGTCTTGCACGGCGGCTGTATAAGGCTGACCGTAATTAAAGTCCCATGCTTCTGCATTAAAACAGCCCTTACACCTATGCGTACAGCCGCTGACGAACAACGATACCCGCACCCCGTCGCCGTTGGCAACGTCGAACTTCTTGATACTTGCGTAATTCATATGCCGATAGCGTATTACAGGTGCAATACTCTCGCCTTGATCTCTTTGGTCTTGCCCAAGTTCCAGAAGTTTTCGCCCAAATAGCCGCAGGTACGGCGAGTAACGTTCATCTTCTTCTGATCCTTATTATGGCAGTTGGGGCACTCCCACTCGTTATTATCGTTGATAACTATCTCTCCGTCATAGCCGCACACGTGGCAATAGTCGCTCTTGGTGTTGAACTCCGCGTACTGTATATTGTCGTAAATATACTTGACCACCTCGCGCATTGCCTCGAGATTGTGCGTCATGTTGGGTATCTCGACGTAAGATATGCAGCCGCCGCTGGAAATGACTTGGAACTTGCTCTCGAAGCTGAACTTGGAGAAGGCGTCTATCTGCTCCCTTACGTCCACGTGGTAAGAGTTGGTATAATAGCCCTTATCCGTAACGTCGGGGACTGTGCCGTACTTAGCCTTGTCCACTCTTGCAAATCTATAGCACAGCGACTCCGCGGGCGTGCCGTATAGACCGAAGGCGATACCGGTCTTTGCCTTCCACTTATCGGTAGCCTCGCGCATCTTGTTCATTACTTTAAGCGCGAACTCCTCGCCCTTAGGCGTAGTCTGAGACTCGCCCGTCATGAGCTTGGTAACCTCGTAAACGCCTATGTATCCCAGCGATATCGTAGAATATCCGCCCTCAAGCAATTTATCTATCGTCTCGCCCTTTTCAAGTCTTGCAATAGCTCCGTACTGCCAATGTATGGGCGATACGTCGCTCTTGATACCTCTAAGCGCGTTGTGCCTGCACATCAATGCCTCATAGCACAGCTCGAGACGCTCGTCGAACAGCTTCCAGAATTTCTCCTCGTCGCAATCGCAAGCCAAGGCTATCTGCGGCAAGTTGATACTGACTACGCCTTGATTGAACCTGCCCTCGAACTTATAATTGCCGTCTTTATCTTTCCAAGTGGAAAGGAATGAGCGGCAGCCCATGGGCGAGAATACGTTGCCCTCGTAGTTCTCCCTCATCTTCTTGGCGGAGATGTAATCGGGATACAGTCTCTTGGAGGAGCACTTGACGGCAAGCTCGGTAACGTAATCGTATTTACCGCCCTTGAGCGCGTTATGCTCGTCGAGGACATATACCAGCTTAGGGAACGCGGGAGTAATATATACGCCCTTCTCGTTCTTGATGCCCTCATACCTTTGACGCAGTATCTCCATGATAATCTGCGCGTTCTCTTCGATATACTCGTCATTCTTGTCAAGGTAGAGGAAGAGCGTAACGAAAGGCGACTGACCGTTGGTAGTCATGAGCGTATTAATCTGATACTGTATCGTCTGTACGCCCGCCTTGAGCTCGTCATCAAGCCTGTCGTCGACCATGGCGATTATCTCCTCGTTGGTAGCTAAGGGGAATATCTCGCGGTAATGACGCTCGAACTTTTCTTTACTTCTTCTCAGATATTTACCAAGATGTCTGATATCTACAGACTGACCGCCGTACTGCGAGCATGCCACAGCCGCTATTATCTGCGTGGTGATAGTGCACGCCACTTGAAAGCTCTTGGGGCTTTCGATAAGTTTACCGTTCATGACGGTGCCGTTGTCGAGCATGTCGCCTATATTGATAAGGCAGCAGTTGAATATCGGCTGTATAAAATAGTCTGCATCGTGGAAGTGCAATATGCCGTCGTCGTGCGCCTTAGCTATCTTTTCGGGTAAAAGAATCCTCTTGGTAAGGTCCTTGGACACTTCGCCCGCAATAAGGTCGCGCTGGGTGCTGGCGGCTAAAGCGTTCTTATTGGAATTTTCTTCCATTACGTCCTTGTTGGCGTTGCGGATAAGGCTGAGTATAGCCTCGTCGGTAGTATTGGCTTTACGCACCAACGCTCTCGTAAAGCGGTATATAATATATTTCTTCGCAAGCTCGTAGTGGCCGTAGGACATCAACTTCTCTTCGATAATATCCTGTATGTCCTCGACAAGGATTCTCTTGCGGCCTTTGCGCGCTACATAGTTAAGGATATCCTTAATCTCCGCATCGCTCGCACGCTCGCCCTCTTCAACCTCATCGTTGGCCTTGTGAATAGCCGCAACTATCTTCGCTCTGTCATACTCGGCAAAAGTTCCGTCTCTCTTTACTACTTGCATACCTCATTTCTCCCGTTTTTTTGAAACTGCAACTATGATACAATATATAGTATATTTAGTCAAGGCATTTTACAACATATTGCGATTTATTCCCAGACAAATTACTTCTTATCTTTTCAATTATGCTTTAGATGTCTAACTCACAACATTAGATTATATTAATTGATAATTCTTTATAATCGCGGTGTTATAAAATGCGCGGCATCAATATCCGTCAATCTAAAAATGCGTGTTTTGCCGCAAGTGAACCTAATAATATACTAATGCTAAAGCTGACTATTTTCTTATTATCATTGATATATATCCGTGCCTTCACGCCGAAATTACAGTATAAAAATTATTTAGACAATTGCAAGCTCTTGCCGATTAATAAAGCGTAAGATTATAAATCGGCGAAATAGATGGCTCAATGCTCTGTAACTATGAAACAGTAGGATATTAGCCGCGGTGCCATAATCAAATAAATCGCATTATCGCCTGCTCTTATATATTATATGGATAATTATATTACGCACGCGCGCATAGCCCGTAATGGCACAATGCAACCTCCGCTTACTTACTAATAATAATTATTTTGCTTAATTGCTTAAAAACGCTTTACTTCTTTAATGCGATAAAGTATTATATAGATATCGTAAATATTCGGAGGACAGAAATGAAAAAGTTAGTAGTGATTGCGCTCGTCGTAATTATGAGCGTAGCAGCGGTGCTGAGTATAGCGGCATGCAATAAAACAGAGCTTACGGGCTTTGACGTCGAGCTTGCAAAAGCAGTAGGCGAATACCTGGGCGTAAAGGTAGAGTTCCAAGAGATTAACTGGGACAATAAAGAGACAGAGCTTGCTTCCAAGAACATAGACGTATTGTGGAACGGCGTATCCATTACCGATGAGCGTATAGAGGCATGGGAGATGAGCATGCCCTATATGATTAACGAACAGGTTGCAATCATCCGCAAGAGCGACAAGGACAGATTCGATACTTTGGACAAGATGAAGACAACTACCGAGTGGATGGCAGAAGGCGGCAGCGAGGGCAAGAAAGCTATCCAAAAACTCGGCATCACCCCTAAGGATGCGGAAGCTCAGATTAATATACTTACCGAGCTCAAGTCGGGCACAATCGACATCGGCGTAATGGACAGCGTAATGGCAGGCTATTACATCAATCAGTCGGGTAGTAGCTACTCTGCCGATCTAATGATTGTAGACGTAAAAATTGCAGAAAGCGAATATTACGGAATAGGTTGCCGCAAGGGCGAGAAGGCGCTCATGGATAAGATTAACACCGCCTTAGCCGCAAAGTATGCCGACGGAACGATGACGGCTTTAGCAAACAAGTACGGTCTTGGAGATATACTGCTCCCCTACAACTACGAGTCGCAGTGGAACGAAATCGAAAATAAGGCGGATTGGGACTACATAGTTTCCAGAGGAAGCATTAAGATAGGTTATACGCTGTTTGCGCCCATGAACTTCAAGGCGAAGGTGTAATATCGTATATTCACTTTATAAGCGTCGGCGGTCTCGTCCCGTAACAGGGATGCGACCGCTATTGAATATTATAAGAGGTTGATTATGCCCTTTACTACATCTTTGACATTCGGAGAAGCTACGCTTGTACTCTTCACTGGCTTCGGCAATACGGTACTGATTTTCTTACTGACGTTGCTGTTCGCCCTGCCGCTCGGACTTGTGGTGTGCGCTTGCTCCATGTCTAAATTCAAGCCGCTTAAATACCTTGCAAAGACTTTTGTATGGATTATACGCGGCACTCCTCTGCTATTGCAGATAATAGTCATATTCTACGTCCCCGGGCTACTGTTCAACGCCCCTTTCAAGCAGCGTATGGTGGCGGTAATCATCGCCTTTACAATAAACTACGCATGCTATTTCTCCGAGATATACAGAGGCGGTATCATGAGTATAGAGAAGGGACAGTACGAGGCGGGATACGTGCTCGGCATGACGCGTATGCAGGTATTTTTCAAGATAGTATTGCCGCAGATGATTAAGCGAGTCCTCGCGCCTATGAGCAACGAGATAATCACGCTTGTAAAAGATACGTCCCTTGCTCAGGTGATTTCTATAGGAGAACTGGTTAAAAAGGCGTATGAGCTGCAAAATCAATACGTGGTAATATGGCCGCTCTTCTACGCGGGAGTATTCTATCTGATATTCAACGGCGGACTTACGTTGCTGTTCGGATATCTCGAAAAAAAGCTAAGCTATTATAAGGTGTGATTATGGCATACTTGGAAGTAAAAGACATCAATAAGAGCTTCGGCTCCAACAAAGTGCTCAAAGGTATTTCTTTCACTTTGGATAAAGGCGACGTTCTCGCCATAATCGGCTCTTCCGGCAGCGGTAAGACTACTCTTTTAAGGTGCATTACGTTCCTTGAAAAGGCTGATAAAGGCATACTGTGCGTGGGCGGCAATAAGCTGCTCGATATGTCCGACGTAGTCGTGTCCGACGGTACGCTCGCATCCGCTCTGTCCTCGCCCATAACGTCCGACATCAAGGCGCTGAGGCTAAAGAGCATGTATAAAAAGTTCATGTCCACGCCCCTCGTACTTGCCGAAACAGCCGATAAGGAAGAACTTTCTCTGCCCAAAAGCGGCGAGTCGCCTGAGTATTATGCACAATATTTATGCAATCCCTACGCATCTAAGGCGTTGAGAGAGATAGCTAAAGTAAGGTATACGGCGGCGCGAACCGCGCAGATTAACTCTCAGCATATTGATGTAGATAGCGATATGACTGAAAAAGACGGCAACGGTAAGCAGAATACTTCCGCTGCTGCGATTATCAAAAAAGAGCTTGGAGAATTCAACGCCAAGCGCAGAGATAAAGTAAAGTCAGACTTCTCGTCCTTGGACGCAGACACGTTCATGCGCATACTCAAGATAAAGGATTGTCCCGACGGACTGCGCTACAAAGCGGCGAAGAAATTCTTGCTTTGCTATAGAGGTGGCAGCGTAGATACGGCGACGCCTCAGACGATAGCAGGCGACCTGAAAAAATTCGCTGCCGCTCGCGCGGCGGGTAAAGCGGCGCTTAAAGCTGCGGGCAACGAAGCATATATACGCAGCAAGCGTCTGCACTTCGGATTGGTATTCCAGAGCTTTAATCTCTTCCCGCAATATACCGTGCTTAAAAACATTATGCTCGCGCCTCTTCTTATGATAGACGAGGAGCTGAAGATGCTGTCTCTATACGACAAAATTGCCAAGCTGCAATCTAAAGACGGCTATGCAGATAATAAAGCGGCAAACAAAAAGGTTGCCCGTTACACCGCTAAAGCCGAAATAATCGCAAACACGCTCGCAACCGAAGACGTAGCCGCGGCTAAAGCGGCAGTTGCAGCAGTCAGGGAAGGCAGCGTTAAAGGCAATCTTAAAGCAGATTACGTAAGGCGCAGACGCGCGGAGATAGAAAAGCACGCCTATGCTCTGCTCGAACAAGTAGGACTGTCGGATAAAGCAAGGGCTTATCCTTGCGAATTGTCGGGCGGACAATGCCAACGCGTGGCTATTGCAAGAGCGCTCGCGATGCGTCCCAATATACTGTGCTTTGACGAGCCGACCTCCGCGCTCGATCCCGAGCTTACGGGCGAAGTGCTGAAAGTTATCAAGGGGCTCAAGTCCTCCGACCGCACTATGATAGTGGTAACTCACGAGATGGACTTTGCAAAAGCCGTTGCGGACAAAGTGATATTTATGGCGGGCGGCATAATCGAAGAGTGCGGCACCCCCGAAGAAGTCTTTGACAATCCCAAGAGCGAGATTACCAAGGCATTCCTCAATAAGAGCAAGGAGAGCTTTTAATAAAATTTTGTCATGCCGATATAAGCGCGTCGTATAGCGGCGCGCAAATTTTTTATTGAGAAAAATAGCACTCGCAATATATAGCGCATTCATTGGATTATTACTGCGCATTGACACTTGTGCTCTGCTGTGATAAAATTGCCTTATCGGCGCACCTTGGCGCATACGGAGATAATTATTATGCTTGAAAATCTGTTTCATCCGATATCCACTCAACGCTGGGAGCGCAAAGACCGCTTTGAAGAATATTATTATAAGCACAGATGCACCTTTGACGTAACGTCCGACATAGACGCAACGCCTCTGACTGAATATTGCGAGAGGGAAAACAAGGACTTTTATACAGTGCTGCTCTACTTCGTAAGCAAAGTTGTCAATTCCGACCGCACTTACAGATACGCCGTATCGCCTTATATGGGGCTGGGATATTGGGACGTAATTCATCCCGAGTATACGGTGTATTGCGATAAACTCGACATGTTTATGCATGCCTGCACTAAGTTTGACGATGACTTCAACGCCTTTTACGATACAGCGCTTAGCGACATGACTAAGTTGAAACAAGGTGAGCGAGTAGATAAGTCAAGTATGCCTGCCAATAGATTCTTTATATCATATCTGCCTTGGAGACACTTTACGGGGCTGAGCATGAATACCGAAGACGACTTTAAGTGCTTACTGCCCACTCTAATAATAGGTAAATGCAAAAAAGAAAACGGAAAAGACTTACTCCCTGTAAGCGCGAAATTACACAGAGCATCTTGCGACGGCAAGGACGCCGCAGAACTTTTCAACAGGCTGGAGGAAGAAATTGCAGGGCTCGATAGCTGAACATCTTACCTATCTAACAAAATAAACTTATAACAATGCGCGGCTTGTAGCCGCGCATTATCTTATACGATTAATAATTATATTGCGCTCGTGCGGCGCATGATACTCTGCCGCTTACGGCGTCAATCCTCTTCATCTTGAGCAGAGCTGCCGTTATCGGTATCGCTTGCGTTATCGCCTGAATTGATTGCCTTGGTAAACAACTGCTGCATCTTTTTATTCATACCGATAAGACATGCCGCAAGTACAATACACATCAGTATCAGCGCGGCAATGCCTGCCGTTGTGATAATGTATACTTTCTTACTCACCCATTTGCCGTCTATCACGCCGCCCTCTATGAGCTCTCCCGCCTTGACGGTAAACGTCGCGCTCAACTCGCCGTAGCTTACAGTAATGGTATTGTCGCCCTCGACAAGCGCGCCGCCGCCCGAGTATGTATAATCATTGCTATTGAGCTCTACCTTCTCGCCGTCGGGATATATTCCGTAGACCACCATGCCGTAACTATCGAAGCTATCGCCTGTAGAATAATTCTTTTTATAATTTCCGCCTACCTCTATTGAGATTATCTTATACTCTCCGTTGCCGTTTGCGTCCACTACTATCACGTACTCGCATACGTCCGAGCACGCTCCGTCTATGGCGTACTTGCTTGTGTCAATGCTTATCTTTACGCTGTAGCTACCCGTCCACTTGGAGCTTACCGCGTTGCCGTTTGCGTCAGTATACGTTACGTTGGCGTCTGTTATCACATTGCCTGCCACGTCTGTTACCGTTACTACAGGGTGTTGCACTGCGTCGTTAAACGTCAAACTGTCGCCGTTTGCAAAGTGGTTGCCTGCTCCGTCCGTCCAGTCTATAAACACTAAGGACATGCCCGCGCCGAGGATTATATCAAATACTACCGTAGTATTGGACAAGCTGTAATTGAGATAGTTGGGATCGGTGCGAGCTATGCTCACGC
>CAMWNK010000055.1 GCA_947175555.1 uncultured Clostridia bacterium
ATATTATATTCTTATTAAAATAATAAGGAGTGTCTATTGATGAAAACCAAGCTGATGGCGGTAATAATTCTGGTGGTAATGGTCTGCGCCATACTGATAAGTTGCGACCTTATTACTACCGACGAGAAAAAGGATTATCATCAGGTAGTCGCAGAAGTTAATTACGACGGTCTGAAGGATATAGTCTATAAGGGCGAACTCAGGAACTTATATAACGCCTACGGTTACATCTATACCAACGAGAGTTATTACGGTATGAGCGAAGAGGAAGCATTGGAATACTTCTACGATTCCCTTACAAGACAGAAACTTATTCTGCTCAAAGCCGAAGTAGAGCTTGCAAAATCAATGGGCATAGATTACAAGTCAGCCGATTTCAAGATTACCTCGTTGCTTACGCAAGAGGAGATAAGATATTGCGTACTCAGAGCCAACTCCGAGTACAAGACTCAGTGGAATAACCGCATAACCACCCTTGAGGACGAGCAGAACGCCAACGTGGACGACGACGAGGAAGACGATGACGACGAGGAAGAGGAAGAAGAGCTCGAGCCCCGCAACGTCAGGAGCGAGGACAGTCCTTCTACCGATTTCGAAGAGGGCAGATTTACAGGCGAAGGCACTCCCGAGTACTTTGCAACTTGGTACGATAAGGAGATAGCGTCCAAGCAGAGCGAAATCAACGACTTGAAAAAGCAAGTAAAGCAGGCACAGGACGAGGGTAAGGACGTAACCGAGCTCAACGCTAAGCTCGATAAGGCTAAGAGCGAACTTAAGAATATGAAGTCGGCATACAGCTACCTTCAGGAAGTGCTCGAGAGCAACTATACCGACTTTGAAAAGACCTTGCAGACTCAGTACGAGAACAGGGTAAGGGCTAAGTACGAAGATTTGTGCGGCGAGAGCGTTACGCTCAGCGAAAGCGATTACGAAACCAGAATCAAGAATATTATAAAAATCAACGTAGACGACTACAAGACCGCGTCTGCTTACGAGACGGCGTTCAACGGCAATAAGACTATTGTCAAGCATAACTTTAAGGGTTATTTCAACGTCCGCTCTATCTTGTTCAAGTTCACCGACGAGCAGACAGCTTACGTCAAGGCACTGACGGATATGGCAGGCGGGGACGAGGACGTTTCTATCGTGCTCAGAGAGTTCCTTGCGCTCGGCGTTGCCGACGGCGATGTAACGGGCTTGCTTAAGAATATCGTAGACAGATTCGGAAGCGAAGGCAATTACGGCGGATTGAAAGTAAATGTTTCCAATCCCGACTATGACAGCGAAGATGACGACAGCGTAGCTTATACCGATAAGGATATAGCTTACACCGACGTGCTCGCCGCGATGCTCAAGTATTTCAAGGATAAGAAGGCGGAGTTCATGGCAGAAGCTACCCGCGTCAAGGGAGAGCAGTTCGTTGCAGACAATACTGCGGTGCTTGAGCGCTACGCTATAGACGAGGCTTTTACCGACCTTATCTATATGGTCAACGACGATACGGGTATGTTCAGCAGCGACTTCTATACTGTCAGCCCCGATAAGCAGGATACAAGCTACGTCGAGGAGTATGCCGTGCTTGCGCGCAGACTGTACAAGGAGACCGATAGCAGCGTCCGCGCCGACATCGGCACTATGAGCGTAAGCGATAAGGGCAGCGTCATCGCAAGCGGCACTACAAGTAATACTCAGCTTGAGAGCAAGCACCTTATAGGTGCGGCAGGCAAGAGCTATTCGCTGTATAAGTCCGTTAAGAAGTCCGAGACGACCAAGGACGAAATGGAAGCCAACGTATATACCTTCGAGACGGAGGACGGCAGCATATCGTTCATAATCAATACGTACGGCATTCAGATGATCATGATTGACGGCTACGCGTTTGACGAGACTCAGATAGGCAATACCGTTATAGAAGAGGACGGCACCTACACCCTTACCGACGACTATATTTTCGACAGCCGCGTTGAGATTACGTATGAGATAGACGACGATTTCACTTACAAGAAGGACGCTGACGACAATAGAATTATCAAGGACATCAAGGTCGTTTCCGACACGCTCAAGCAGAGCATGACCAAGACCTTGCTCGACAACAAGAAGTCGGACGAGTACAACTATATGATTACCAACTTCCTCAGCGATAACGCATCCAGCATCACGCAGAAGACCAAGGTATATAACAAGCTGAAGAAGGACTTGATCAAGTAAGGACAAGCTATAGCGTAATATTGGCGCACGGCGGCTGAGGTTGCCGTGCGATTTTTTTAAGGAATAAGCACGGCGTGCCGCGGCATAACGATAATAACGGAGCATATCGATAATGGACAGACTTGAAGAGACTAAGGTCAGAGGCAATCTCATATACGACGGCAGGATAATGCAGGTATATAACGACGAGATAAGATTGCCCGACGGCAGGAGCGCGTATAGAGAATACGTCAATCACAGCGGCGGCTGTGCAATGCTTGCCGTTGATATGGACGACAACGTCTATCTAGTGGAACAGTATAGATATCCTTACGGCGAGAGGGTGCTCGAGATACCCGCGGGCAAGCGCGAGGTGGGAGAAGATCCCAAGCTATGCGCAATAAGGGAGCTTGGCGAGGAGTGCGGACTTAAGGCGGAGCAGGTGGACGAGTTGGGTATACTGTATCCTACCGTAGGATATAGTAATGAGAAGATTTATATCTATCTCGGCAGAGGGCTGAGCAAGACAGACGCGCATCTTGACGACGGCGAGTTTCTTGCCGTAAGGAAGTTTCCTTTCGATAAGGCTTACGCCATGGCAATGGACGGAACTATAAAGGACGCTAAGACCGTAGTCGCGCTGTTGAAATACGCCGCTTTATACAGAAAATAAATAACGTTCGCTCTTGGAACTGTCAGCCGTTACATTAAGCGGCGTTGCACAAGAGAGCTCTGCGTTAAGTAATAATATATACAAGCAAAACAAGCCTATATACATAACAGCCCTTCAACAATTATTTGAAGGGCTTTTTATCATATATAATACTCTTATAAATAATTTTTGTTTCGATTACCCGTGCGCGCATTGGCAATAAGGACGTATTTCAATCTCCTGCTTTTAGATTGATTATTATATCAACTTTATTACAGGCGGTTAGGGCGAAAAGTTAACTTTAGTTGGACTCGTTGGGCGTAGTCTTGACGCCTATCCACTCAGCTTTCAGTCTCCCGTTCTCGTCAAAGCGGTGAGGGTATATAGAGCGCATACTTCGGCGTATGCCTTCTGCCGAGTCGTAATCGGTAACTATGCCCAACTGTGAGTAACGCAGATATTCTCTTACTTTACCCACCACGTCGTTGTCTGCAAGATTGTGCAGATAAGCTCCGCACTCGAATATATCTTTCATAATATATCTGTGGTCAAGGCCGCACACTTTGCCCGCCGCCTTAAACTCTCTCTTGAGCACCGTGCCGAAGTCTCTGAATCTCCAAGGTCTGGTCGCCTTATATCTGTCGGGCGAGCCTATAGTCTCCATCATGGTGTTGATGATGAATTTATAGCCGTAATCCGCGTCGCCTACAGGCAACAGCTTGCCGTGCTCGGCAAAGTAAGCTGCGGCGATTATGCCGTCTGCAATGCACTCGGGCGTAGCGATATTTACGCCGCCTTTTGCAAAGCATACGTCCCGCATCTTACTGAATCTGTCAAGGAAGATATCTTTCCACACTGTTGCGCGTGCGCCGAAGCATAGGCTGGACTCGATAAATACGGTATCTATACCACCGCTCTCCGCGCCTTTGCCCGCTCTTACAAGCAGGTCCTCGGCTTCTGCGGCGGCTTTTAGATAAGGATGTCTGTCCTTAAGGTGCATTTCGCGCCAAGTACGCGCAAAGTATGATAGGCAGCTGCCCACGAATATTATCTTTTTGACGTTTGCGCCTATTGCGCACTCAAGAGTTTTAAGCGGAATATTGACAAGACGCTCTCTGTAGAATTCGTACAGGTCCACTCCGTCCGACACGCTCTGAAAGGGTTCGGGCATGAGATTATATACCGCGACGTCGTATCCCTTCATAGATTCGGTGAGCTGCTCGCGGGAGATTTTCTCAAGATTTGCTTTAGCATACTCGGCGTCGACGGGGACGTCCGCAATAATGCTGTCTGGTATAAAAGCCGTAACTTCAACGCCGCGGGCGTTAAGTTTTTCCTTGACGCAACTGCCTATTGCGTCGTGTGCTCCGAAGATAAAGCAGGAGTTGAATTGTTCCATAGATTTGCTCTCGCTCATATTGATTCCTATTAGATAACAGCATAAAAAGTTATCTAATCAACATTATTATAGCATAACGATTGATACGATAACAATACGGCTATTGACTTTTTTGATATTTTATCGGCGAATGCACATAAATAGAGCGGGAGATTATAAAAATGAAGAAAGTGCTTATTACGGTAGTTGCGCTTGCAGCTCTCATAATTACCATAGCGGCATGTAAGGCGGATAACGTTGTTTGCGAGCCCAAGATATCCGATTATATCCAGCTCGATTCCAAGCAGGCGTACATGCTAAGCGGCGAGAGTAAGCTGTTGCACGCCATTATCAAGCCCAAGGAAAGCAACTTTATGATAGAGTGGAGTAGCGACAACGAGAGCGTTGCCAAAGTGGATAAGGATGGTAAAATCACCGCCGTGTCCTCGGGCGAGGCTAAGATAACCGCGTCGCTTACCGATACTCAGTATAAGTCGTCTTGCCTGGTTACAGTCAGCGACTTGGCTGTGTCGGCTAAGTTTGAAGAAGGCGACGAGGGCTGGGGAGTGAATAAATTTTCAGATTTCGATGCTGCGCTTGCCGCCGCCGAGAAGGGCGATACTCTCATGATTTACAGCGGTTATTATGCGTGCGTCGGCGATATAAAGCAGGATATTTTTCTCATCGGCGAGACGGGCAGCGCGGTGTCGGGACTTAACATTGCCGACGGCTGTTTTGTCGCTATGAAGAAGGTATCCGTGTATATCTCCGATGAGGCAGTAGGCAGCGGCAGTGTTAAAGTAGGTAAGGACTGCGTACTCGAGATGACGGAGTGCAGCGTCATATACGACATCAAGGACGAGCAGGGTAAGCCGAGGATAGGCAATAAGCAGGAAGATGAGCAAAGCAGCGGCGGCAGCGAGCAGGAGCAGAGCGGCGAGGCAGGCGGCAGTGAAAAGAATATCGAAATCGGCAGCGCAATAGGCGTGGACTGCGACAGAGATTGCAAGTATATCAAGCTCAATGCTTGCTCTATTTCGGGCTTTGACGTTGCTGTCAGCGTAAAGCCTACCGAGGGTAAAGTGGTGATGAGGGATAATACGATATCTTCTTGCAAGGTGGGTATAGATATAGACGTAAGGCTGGAGGGCAACAAGAACGCCGATACGGAAGGTATAATACAGGGCAACATATTATCCGATATAGAGCAGCCCACCGTATTCAGATTCAACGGCACTATGTATAACGGCTCTTTTAAGTACGACGACTACAGACCAGGGAAATAAGCCGCCGATCATAAAAAAAAGCAATTTCGGCAATAGTATATCGATTTATAACAGTAATCCGCGCCAATAAAGCGCGGATTATTTACTCTTTTTTATGCGTGGCGTCTCAATCGCGGTATCGAGCGTCAGCAGTGATTTTGCCGATAAGGACGTATAGATAAGCTATTGACTGTCTGTAAATAACATCTTACTTATCATCGGCATTATCTGCATTTAGCTTAAGCCTTGCGCCACGTGCGCGGCAGTGCAAGGATAATGATAGGCATTATTTCCAGTCTGCCCGCTATCATCACTACGGACAAGAACAGCTTGGTTACTCCGTGGAAGTCGTTGTAATACCCGGGACCTATATTCGACATACAGCTTATCATGTCTACGAGCGCGTCCTCTATGCCTGCGCCGTCTATCGCCAGCCATACCATGCCGACTGCCACTATCGCAATATATATGGCGAACATGCTTACCACATGGTGGAGCAGGGCGTCGTCTACGCCCTTGCCGTCCATTTTTACGGTAGATATGCTGTTGGGACTGCCCAGCTTTTTCATATAGCGGTGCACGTTTTTGCCCAGCAGTATCATACGCGACACCTTAAATCCGCCGCCCGTGCTGCCCGCGCATGCTCCCATGAACATCAGCAGTATAAGCGTCAGTCTTGCGAATGCTCCCCATGCGTTGAAGTCCACGGTAACAAATCCCGTCGACGATATAACCGAAGTAACTTGGAAGAAGGAGTTGGCGATAGTCCTGCCTACGGAGTCGAACAGTTGCAGGGACGAGACGGTAAGAGCGACTGTGCCCGCAACTATCGCGCAGATATACACCCACAGCTCGGTATTTTTGAGCGCGGCGAGCGCCTTGCCCGTGAGCAGCAGGAAAAAGAGCGAGTAATTTATGCCGTTCAGCATCATGAATACCGCAACTACCATCTCTATATACAGGCTGTTATAGTGAGCAATCGAGTCGGACCATATGCTGAATCCGCCTGTTGATACGGTAGAGAAGGAGCACACAATGCTGTCGTAAAAGGGCATCTTGCCGCACAGCAGGAATATGGTCTGCAATATAGTATTGAATATATATATAAGGTATAATATTTTAGCGGTAGAGCCCATCTTGGACACTATCTTGCTTACTTGCGGTCCGGGAGACTCGGCTCTGAATATGTGTATGGATTGCATCTTATTGCCCTTGGGCAACACTGCTTGAATGAATACCAGTATTCCCATACCGCCTATCCAATGTGTAAAGCATCTCCAGAAGTTAATGCTGCGGCTGAGGTCTTCGGGCGTGAGTATAACCGATACGCCCGTAGTGGTGAAGCCCGACGCCGTCTCGAACATACAATCGAAGAAATTTTTCAGCGCACCAGATATATAGTAGGGCAGAGCTCCGAGCAATGTGAACAATAGCCATGCCATAGCTACCATTACCATGCCTTCGCGCGGGCGCATGTTAGTCTTTTCCTTAGGCTTGATAAAGCTGATTGCTATTCCGCACGGCAGTATTGCGGCTACGGGTATGACGAATGCAAGATAGTCGCGCAGCGTCTCGCCGTATATGGCGGCTATCAATATCGGCACGAGCATCAGCACCGCAAGCGCGATGAGCACCTTGCCTATCAAATTAGCGAGCAATCTGTAATTCATAGCAAGGTTACGCCAGTACGTCCTCCAACTCAGACAGTATCAGATTCTTCGATACGGCTATTACGGTATCGCCCGCCTTTAGGCAGTCGTCGCCGCTGGGTATTATAATGCCATTGCCGCGCAATATGCACGCTATCAGCACTTGCGGCTTTAACTTGACTTCCTTTAGCGGCTTATCCTCTACCGCAAAGCCTTCCGGCACGCCAAACTCCGCCGCCTCTATACTGCTGTTGACCAGGCGGTACAGCGAGCGCACGCTGTCTACGTCAAAGCTGTTGTCCATAGCCCTTACGTATTGCAATATGGTATTTGCGGTAAGTTCGTTGGGCGATACGGAGCTGTCGAGATTGATATTTTTCAGCATGTCGCGCAGTGTGCTCTTGGATATCTTTGTTACGCACTTCGTTACCCCCACGCTTTGGGCAAAGAAGGCTATTACCAGATTTTGCTCGTCAAGGTCGGTGAGCGAGATACATGCGTCGGTATGAGAGAGCCCCTCTTGCATCAGCTGCTCCTGATCGGTGCCGTCAAGGCATATGATTTCCGCGTCGGGCAATGCCTCGGCAAGCTCGTAACACCTATCTTTATTCTTTTCGATTATCTTTACCTTGATGCCCGTCTTGGTAAGCATCTTCGACAGATACAGCGCAATCTTACTGCCGCCTATTATCATGACGTACTTGGGACGGTTGACGTATATGTGCAGCTTTTTGAACAGTTTATTCTGTTCGCTGTAGCCTGCGCAGATATATACGTTGTCGCCGCCGTGGAGCACCGTGCTGCCGTTGGGGATAAAGGTCTCTCCGTCGCGCTCTACCGCGCATATGAGGAACTTTATTCCGAATTTCTTTATGTGCGCTATCTGTAGATTGTCCAGTTCTCCGCCTTCTTCTACGGTGATTTCCGTAAGAGAGCAGCGCCCTCCCGCAAAGGATTCTACGTTGAGAGCAGAGGGCAGGGATATTATATTGTATATAGCGCGCGCGGTAGCCATGTCGGGATTGACCGTCATGTCTACGCCCAGGTCTTTTTGTATCAGCTTGACGTTGGCGGTTAGCTCGGGATTGCGCACCCTTGCGCAGGTGTACTTAGAGCCCATCTTCTTCGCCATGGCGCAGCACAGTATATTGATTTCATCCGATTGAGTTACCGCGACGGTAAGGTCGGACTTATCTACGCCCGCCTCTATCAGGTCGTTATAGCTCAGCGCGCTGCCGCATATGCCCGATACGTCGCATTGTCCGAGTAAGCTTTCTACATGGGCGGATACGTTGTCCATAACAGTTACGTTATGTCCCTCGCCGACTAAGCCCTTTACTAAGGTTTCGCCGACCTTGCCGCATCCGATTATTACTATCCTCATATATACCTCTTAATTATTATGCGGTTAATATTATAGCATATTAATTGTTTGCAGGCAACATTTAACGAGGGGCACCAATTAAACGCTGACATATGCTTAAGAGCAAGCTCTTGCGCATATTTGCTACATGGTTCCCCTCGTTAGCTCCCCTCCGTAAAACGCTTTCGCGTTTTCAAGGTATCGCTCACGAAAAGCGTGGTTTTCGCTCGCTATCCTGCGGAGCATTTTATATAACCGCCAGACGCAACACAAGACGGACAGTAATTGATGTAATCGCAATTAAAGTACCGCCTTGCGTTGGCGGTTACTGGGAGGGGACACCACACATTATAAGTGTGGTTTCCCCTCTTTTTACGCGCAGGATAAGTGATAGCACGGTGTAAGAGT
>CAMWNK010000056.1 GCA_947175555.1 uncultured Clostridia bacterium
TTAACTTCGCGTAAGCGAAATATCACAACGCGTAAGCGTTATATCACTCGCCGTAAGGCGAATATCACTTTTGCGGCAGCAAAAATATAACTAAACCGCTATGCTGAGTGAGATTAGTAATACCATGGCTTCGCGTTAGCTAAAACGCTTGACAATCTATATGATAAGATACTAATATATCTATAATTATATAATATGCTCGGAGGGTAAGATGAGGATTAACGGCTCGCAGATATTGATAGAAGTGCTCAAGGAGCAGGGAGTAGACGTCATTTTCGGTTACCCCGGCGGCTCGGTACTCAACATTTACGACGCGCTGTATAAGAATTCCGACAGGATAAGACACGTCATCACCGCTCACGAGCAGGGCGCGGCTCACGCTGCGGACGGATATGCCCGCGCTACGGGCAAGACGGGCGTAGTGCTCGCCACCTCGGGCCCGGGAGCTACCAATCTGGTTACGGGTATCGCCACCGCATTTATGGACAGCGTGCCCATGGTAGCTATTACGGGCAACGTATCCAACGACCTTATAGGACTCGACTCATTCCAAGAGGTATATATCGCGGGCATCACGATGCCTATCACCAAGCATAACTTTGTCGTAAGACACGTAGAGGAGCTTGCGGACACCTTGCGCGAGGCGTTTAGGATAGCCTCGTCCGACCGTCCCGGTCCCGTACTTGTGGATATCCCCAAGGACATCACCGCGGCGGAGTGCGAGTACACTCCCGAGCCCAAGGTCGAGCCTGTCAAGCACGACTTATTTATCGATGAGACTTTGGACGCGGCGGCTAAGGCTATCAATTCGGCTCGGCGTCCCGTGGTCATGTACGGCGGCGGAGTCAACTGTTCCGACGCATGTGAAGAGCTTATCGCCTTGCTTGATAAGGGCAATCTGCCTTGCGTCAATACTCTTATGGCAACGGGCGTCAATTACGGCGGACCGCTCAATCTCGGTCTTATCGGTATGCACGGCAGCAATTCTGCGGGCAGAGCGGTAGAAGAGAGCGACGTCGTTATCGCAATCGGCACGAGATTTTCCGACAGAGTGGCCACCGACAAGCGCCACTTTGCGCCCAAGGCGGCGGTCATACACATAGACGTAGACGCTGCGGAAATCAATAAGAACGTCAATGCCTCATACCCCCTCGTAGGCGACGTAAAGCACGTGCTCGGCGCGCTTATACCCAAGATAGTCAAGGTAGAGCGTAAAGAGTGGTTTGACAGACTTCTCGCCCTCAAGGCAGAGGATTATAAGCCCGCGCCTTCCGTGGATACGCTCAAGCCGCGCGAAGTCATTACTACCGTGTGCAAGCATATCGGCAAGGACGGCATTATGGTTACCGACGTAGGTCAGCACCAGATGTGGGCGGCGCAGTATTGCAGCAACGTAGGACCTCGCTCCTTCCTCACCTCGGGCGGCTTAGGCACCATGGGCTACGGATTGGGCGCGGCGCTGGGCGCAAAGACGGCTCATCCCAAGCGCAACGTTGCGCTGATTACGGGCGACGGCTGCTTCCACATGAATCTCAACGAGATGTGCACGGCGGTCAAGTTCGGATTGCCTATAGTCGTCGTCGTTATGAACAACGGCGTGCTGGGCATGGTGAGACAGTGGCAGACATTCTTCTACGGCAACAGATATTCGTCCACCACGCTTGAGAGAGCTACCGATTACGTTAAGCTCGCCGAGGCTTTCGGGGCTAAGGGCTTCCGTTGCCATACGGTAGAGGAGCTGGACAAGGCTATGGGCGAGGCAATCGCAGCCGGCGTCCCCGTTATCATCGACGCAGTAATCGATAAGGATGAGAACGTGCTGCCCATGATACCCGCGGGCAAGACCATCAACGACATTATCACCTGCTGGCACTGATAGGCAGGATATAAAAAAGTAAATTATTTATACCGTATACATACGGATGGAGGATAATATGATTAAGAAGTATTACGACAGAGATTGCAACCTCAAGGTGCTTGACGGCAAGACGGTCGCCATAATCGGCTTCGGCTCGCAGGGACACGCTCACGCGATGAACCTTAAAGACAGCGGAGTCAACGTAGTAGTAGGACTTCGTCCCGACAGCAGACACGTCAAGACCGCTAAAGAGTACGGACTTAAGGTAATGAGCGTTGCCGATGCGGCTAAGGCTGCCGACGTCGTTATGATGCTCGTTCCCGACGAGCTGTGCGCAGACATCTACTATGCCGAGGTCGCGCCTCACATGACTAAGGGTAAGGCTCTTGCTTTTGCTCACGGTCTCAATATACATTTCAATTTGATTAAGCCCTCTAAGGACATCGACGTCATCATGATAGCTCCCAAGGGACCCGGACACACCGTCCGCTTCCAGTATCAGGAAGGCAAGGGCGTGCCCTCGCTTATCGCTATCTATCAGGACGTTACGGGCAAGGCTAAGGACGTAGCTTTGGCTTATGCAAGCGGCATCGGCGCAGGCAAGGCAGGTATCCTCGAGACCACCTTCAGAGAGGAGACGGAGACGGATTTGTTCGGTGAGCAGGCTGTGCTTTGCGGCGGCGTAACCGAGCTGATGAAGGCGGGCTTCGAGACCTTGGTCGCAGCGGGATATCAGCCCGAGATGGCTTACTTTGAGTGCATCCACGAGATGAAGCTCATCGTAGACCTTATCAACAAGGGCGGCTTTGCGGCTATGAGATACTCCGTATCCAACACCGCCGAGTACGGCGACTACAGGACGGGCAAGCGTCTTATCACAGACGAGACTCGCAAGGAGATGGCTAAGGTATTGCGCGAGATACAGGACGGCACGTTCGTATCCGAGTGGATGACCGAGAACAAGAGCGGCAAGTGCGCTAAGTTCCTTGCTACCCGCCGTATCGAGAGCGAGCATCAGCTCGAGCAGGTAGGCGCGGAATTGCGCAAGATGATGAGCTGGCTGGGCGGAGAGGATAAACTTATCTGATTTTTGCTATACTCAATGATTTTTTCCGCGCGTCATCACCGTATTATACGGCGATGACGCGTGTTGATAATAAGAGGTCGAATATATGGAATTAAGAAGCAGTTATTTTACAGGCAGACCCGAGACGGCGCCTCACCGCTCGCTGCTCAAGGCGTGCGGATTTACGGAAGAGGAGCTTAGCAAGCCTCTCATCGCGGTGGTATCGGCGCACAGCGAGATTGTCCCCGGGCACGTCAATTTGGACAAGATTACGGCGGCTGTCAAGGCGGGCGTAAGCGCGGCGGGCGGCACTCCCGTAATGGTACCTGCAATCGGCGTATGCGACGGCATTGCCATGGGGCACAACGGCATGAAGTATTCTCTGCCTTCGCGCGAGCTCATCGCCGACAGCGTGGAGACTATGATAGAGGCGCACCGCTTCGACGGTATGGTGCTCGTGCCCAACTGCGATAAGATAGTCCCCGGTATGGTTATGGCGGCGTGCAGGCTCAATCTTCCTGCGGTGGCTGTCAGCGGCGGACCTATGCTTGCAGGCACTGTGTGCGGCGAGGAGGTTTCGCTGTCCAAGATGTTCGAGTCGGTCGGCTCGTACAAGGCGGGCATTATCGACAAGGACGGTCTTGACGACATTACGTCTAAGTGCTGTCCAAGCTGCGGCTCATGCTCGGGCATGTATACCGCCAATTCCATGAACTGCCTTTGCGAGGCTATAGGCATAGCTCTCCCGGGCAACGGCACTATCCCCGCGGTGTACAGCGAGAGGATAATACTTGCCAAGCACGCGGGCGAGGCTATCGTCAATATGGTCAAGCGCGGCGTAACGGCAAGGGATATCATCAATCCCCGCTCTATTCGCAACGCCATTGCCTGCGACATGGCTTTAGGTTGCTCGTCCAATTCGGTATTGCATCTGCTTGCAATCGCTCAAGAAGCGGGCGTAGAAGTCGACCTCAATATGTTTAACGAAATCAGCGAACGCACGCCCAACCTGTGCCATCTCGCGCCCGCAGGTCCTACTCACATGCAAGATTTGTATCAGGCTGGAGGAGTGCAGGCGGTATTAAGCGAGTTGCTCCGCGGCGGATATATCGACGGCGAGGCGATGACCGTTACAGGTCGCATTATAGCAGACAACGTAAAGGGTATTAAACTCGGCGTTCAGAATGCAATAAGACCTCTTGACAATCCCTATACCGCAACGGGCGGACTTGCCATACTGTTCGGCAATATCGCGCGCGGCGGCTGCGTTGTCAAGCGCAGCGCGGTTGCGCCCGAGATGCTCACTCACTCGGGCAAGGCGAGAGTATTCAACAGCGAGGAGGAGGCTATTGCCGCAATCTACGACTCCAAGATAGAGCACGGCGACGTAGTGGTCATCAAGTACGAAGGTCCCAAGGGCGGACCGGGTATGAGGGAGATGCTCAATCCCACTTCCGCGCTTGCGGGCATGGGACTGGATAAGAGCGTCGCGCTCATTACCGACGGCAGATTTTCGGGCGCGTCGAGGGGCGCGTCAATCGGACACGTATCTCCCGAGGCGGCTGCGGGCGGCGACTTTGCGCTTATCGAAGAGGGCGATATTATAGATATCGATATCCCCGCATATTCCGTCAATCTGCGCGTTAGCGATAAGGAGCTGGCAAAGCGCAGGAAGAGCTTTACTCCTATTGTCAAGGATATCCCCGGCAAGTGGCTCAAGCGTTACGCATCGCTTGTATCGGGCGCGGATAAAGGAGCTGTACTCAGATGAAAGACGCGCTCACATTAGATAAGGTATATCACGCGGCGTTCGTACTCAAGGACGTAATCAGAGATACGGGTATGATACCCGCGGCGGGTATTGCGCCCGATTGCGACGTGTATCTCAAGACGGAATGTCTGCAAGTTACAGGCTCGTTTAAGGTTAGGGGAGCGTATTACAAGATATCTCAGCTCTCCGAGGAAGAGCGCGCTAAGGGCGTTATTGCATGTTCGGCGGGCAATCACGCGCAAGGCGTCGCGCTTGCGGCGTCGCGCAGCAAGGTAAAGTCGCTTATATGTCTGCCCGACGGCGCGCCTATCTCCAAGGTGGAGGCTACTAAGGCGCGCGGCGCGGAGGTATGCCTTGTCAAGGGCGTTTACGACGACGCTTATGCTAAGGCGATTGAGCTTAAGGAGCAGTGCGGATACACCTTTATACATCCCTTCGACGACGTGGACGTGATAGCGGGACAGGGCACTATAGGGCTCGAGATACTCGAGCAGCTGCCCGAGGTAGACACTGTGCTCGTGCCCGTAGGCGGCGGCGGACTTATATCGGGACTTGCCTTTGCAATCAAGTCGCTGCGTCCCGATGTCAAGGTATACGGCGTGCAGGCGAGCGGCGCTCCGAGTATGTTCAATTCTATCAGGGACAAGCATATCGAGAGCCTTTCAGGCGTCTCCACCATTGCGGACGGCATAGCAGTCAAGACACCGGGAGAGCACACCTTCGAGTATGTCAAGAAATACGTCGACGGCATAGTTACCGTCAGCGAGGACGAGATATGCTCGGCTATACTCACCCTTATCGAAAAGCATAAGATGATAGCCGAGGGCGCGGGCGCGGTATCGGTGGCGGCGGCAATGTTCGGCAAGGTTCCGCTCAAGGGCAAGAAGGTATGCTGTCTCGTATCTGGCGGCAACATAGACGTTACTATACTTTCGCGCGTTATCAAGCGCGGCTTGCTCAAGTCGGGCAGGTCGTACTCGCTGTGCATAGAGTTGCTTGACAAGCCGGGGCAGCTCAAGGACGTATCGAGGATAATCGCCGACGAGGGCGGCAACGTAATATCCGTGCACCACGAGAGGGGCAACGAGAACAGCGACGTCAACGGCTGCTTCTTGCGTCTGCAACTTGAGACGAGGAACTTCGAGCACATCGAAAGCATAAGGAATGCTCTTAAGAAAGAGGGATTCAAACTTGTTTAAGGAGAATAAAACTATGGAATACGTAAGCACCGACAAGGCTCCCGCGGCTATCGGACCTTATTCGCAGGCAATCAAGTGCGGCGGTATGGTATACACTTCGGGACAGATAGCTATCGATCCCGCAACAGGGAATATAGAAGAGGGCGGAATACAGGAACAGACTCATAGGGTGTGTCGCAACGTCGCAGCGCTGTTGGAGGCTGCGGGCACAGACATCGGCAAGGTCGTCAAGACGGTATGCTTTATTGCGGACATGGCGGACTTTGCCGCGTTCAACGAGGTGTACGCGCAGTATTTCGTATCCAAGCCCGCCCGCTCGTGCGTTGCGGTCAAGACCTTGCCTAAGAACGTGCTTGTGGAGATAGACACCGTTACGCAGCTGTGAAGGCTATCTCTAACGGCGCAGTTATTCACAAGGTATCTTTCACCGTGCTATCGCAATGTTGACTCGGCGCAGCTTTAATACTACAGACGGTAGGAAAGGCGACGTCAAGCGCGTGCGATGGCTCGACATCTTGCGAGGAGTGTGCGTCGCATTAATGGTGCTCGACCACTTCGCGCTGTTTTTTACTATGTTCTATCCGCTGTACGGCGGCAGATTATTTTCCTTGTATGTTTCCATGGCGGACTATATCGCATCGCCTGCAAGAGGTGCGTTGCGTTATATAGTGATATCTATATTTTTTATAGTGTCGGGCATATGTTGCAGCTATAGCCGCAACAATCTGCGCAGAGGAGTGCTGCTTGCTCTGTTTGCAGGCTTTATTTCGTTGATTACTTACGTGCTTACCGTTACAGTGTACTACTGCTTTGTGATATGCGGCGTGATACATTGCTATGCTATATTTACGCTCATTTACGCTTTAGTTGAAAGGCTGACGCGCAACTGTAATAACAATATGAGGCTGTATATTTGCGTCTTTTTGCTAATAGTATTGACAGTCGCCGCAATCGTCATCGGCACGCTCAAGCCTACGTTGGACGGCTCCAACGCGCTGATATTTTTAGGCGTGCCCGCCACAGGTTACGTCCCGCCGCTTGAGTACGCGTCGCCCGCGCTGGTAGGTTGGGCTTACTTTGCGGGAGTTATCTTGGGCTTCGGACTTAAGAAAGTTGATTTTCACAGCGGCAGAGCAATGCCGTTGCTCGCGTTCACGGGCAGACACGCGGGAATAATTTATCTTATTCATTTGCCCATAATTTACGCGATAATAAGACTGTTGACTTTAATCTGATTATCCGCAGCTAAGCCATATTATTTTGATATTTATCGGCAGTGGATATTATTACGGCATTATATTTTAATGCTTAGCAAGAAAAGCCGCAATATGTTGTGCGCTTGCATTTACAGAGGGCAGCGCAGTAAAGTAAACGATATTTGTCGCTTTATCGCATCTTTTGTAGAGGCGTAAGTCTTTAATTATTTTTTGCGTTGTGTTATAATATAATCGTTATTGTAACAAGACTACGTTGCAAGGGGGTATTCTTATGTGTTTCGGAGTTCCTGAAGATAAGTTATTTGACGGTGTGGATTTCGGCACGGTGCGCAAGTGCCCCTCTTATGCCGCCCTTAAGGCGCGTCTTGCCAACAAGCGACCTATGACGTGGCTCTTCCTCGGGGACAGCATTACGCACGGTTGCGTACACACCTACGGCAGGCGCAGCTATAGCGAGTATCTTGCGTGGCATATCCGCAACGCCTTGGGCAGAAAAGACGATATCATCATCAATACGGGCGTATCGGGCTCTACTACGGTGGACGCGCTCAAGTGCGATCCGATATGGCTTGAGAGATATAAGCCCGACGTTGCGTTCATCTGGTACGGTATGAATGATAGTTCCACGTCCTGTTCCGTTACTCAAGAGCAGTACCGCAATAATATGAATAAGCTCGTCAACTGCGTGCTCAACGCAGGCGCGATACCCATATTGCAGACGGCGCAGCCCTCGTTCGATGCTAAGCGCAAGGTAAAATCTTATTTTGATATTACTCGCGCAATAGCTAAGGAAAGGAAAGTGATGCTCATAGATCACTTGGACGTATGGAAGAGCTTGGGCGTGAGTAAGAAGTATCTCGACGATTCTATTCACCCCAATGCTATGGGGCATCTGCTGATTGCAAGGACTATCGCCTGCGCGCTCGAAATTACAGGAGAGAGCGGACTGTGCACGCTGTCCAATAGGGATATCAAAGGTAAAGTCAAGTGCGGCGACGACCTTAAGCGCGCCATACTCAAGCAAAACTACGCCATTACTCTTATCGAGCAGGACAGACATATGCGCGTGCTGTGCGCAGGTTTTTCAGACGGAGATATTTGCTTTAAGGATGCCGTCCAAGCCGCCGAGGAAGAGATACGCTGCACCGTTCACAACAAGCGGTTCGAAAGCATGGCAAGACACTTTATCAAGGTCAGCCTGTCATCGCTTGCCAAGGCAGAGGAGAGATTTTCTCCGCATATCGTTGCAATCTGCGAAAACGGCGTTGTGAAGGTGAGGAAGGGGTATTTAAGCTCAAAGTATACCTGCCGAATGCGATTATCGGCAGACAATATAAACAAATAAGAATAATATTATGACTGCCTCTAATCGGCAGGTACGCGGAGGGGACACCGTCCATTATAAGGACGGTTTCCCCTCTTTTATGCGCATAGCTTACATATAAACAAAATTAATTTTTGCGCATAAAATTCACCCCTTCCGATATAAAATACTTCGCTCGCACCGCTCGTATTTTTCAAGGTGCAGCTTGCAAAAAGCGTGGTTTTTGCGCGCTGAGATTTACCCGCCAAGCGTAAACGAGTGATATTTCACTGCGTGAAGTGATATGTTGCTAAAGCAACGTGATATTTTTGCTTACGCAAAAGTGATATTCTGCTGAGTATAACGAGGGGCACCGCTTAAACGCAAATC
>CAMWNK010000057.1 GCA_947175555.1 uncultured Clostridia bacterium
TGAACGTACCCATATAGGTATTGCTGTCGCTTGATATCGGTATATAGTAGTTGACTGCGTCCGATACGTTGAAGCTCGCGGTAGTTGTATAACTGCCTACGGGTATATTGCCGTTGCCTGCATAGCTTACAGTCAAGCCGCTCGGCAAAGTGCCTGTAAGCGTTATGCCCTGCGCCTTGCCTGCGATAAACTGCAACGGGTTGCTGTCGTCATAGTTCCAAGTAAGTCCCGACAGGTCGTACTTAGCCTTATCTATACTGTACTTGAGCGTATATACCGCATCAAACTCGGCATATGTATTGTCGTACTCTGTAATATACACCGTAACGCTATACGTGCCGCCCGTCTTGGCGTTGGTTGCAGATATATCGCCGCTGTAGCCGTTGGTGCCCTTGGTAGTGTCTATCTTTACGCCCTTGCTCGCAAGGTCGCTTGCGTCTATGCTAAAGCGGAATACACTGCCCGTGTACGTCAGCGTCAACGTCGCGGCGGGATTGGTAACAGGAGTATTGTTATACTGCCACTTGATATCCGCATCCGTAAAGGTGATATCGTTGCCCAGCACCTTAAAGGTCTGCGTTACCGTACCTGCTAATATCTCGTAATTGCTATTGCCCTGCTTATCGCCGAATAGCTCTACTCCTATATAATAATCGCCTTGGTCAAGTACAGGCATCTTGATAGTGCGCGTCTTGCCCGTTATTACTTTGTAAGCGTCAAGGTCGTACTTTACAGACGAGCCGTTCTTGCAATAGTAGATATGCAGCTCCGTGGTGTCGCTAGACAGGCTATCGCCCACTATAGTTACCGTAGGTGTGTCTCCTACCTTCCATGTCCATGACGAAGTATCTACCGATATTGTGATATTAAGCGGTCTCTTGGTTATGGTAACAGTCAGCTCATATGCGCTGCTCGTGCCATCCGCCCACTGCGTGGCTGCGCCGTTATCCGCTAAGGCAACACGTATCTTATACGTGCCTGCATTAGTTGCGCTAAGCGCGCCGTCTGCATACGTTACCCCATCGGGCAGGGTAAGCGATACGTCCGCAGTTACCCCTTGCAGGGTAAAGCTCTGCGCCACTCCGCTGTACGGCTTGATTACCTGTCCCGATAGCGCGGGCTTATCCACGGATTTCTTATCTATCTTGAATGTTACGGATAGCGTACTATTAGATGTATCTATCTCATAGTTACAGTCATTAGTCAACTTAGCTGTTGCAGTATAAGTACCTACCGCCGTTGGCAGAGTGTCCGAGGTAACTCCTCCGCTTGAGGTGTACGTAAAGCCGAAGCTCGGCGCGCGACCGTTCTCGGGAGTGTCGCCTGTGTATACGTCGCCCACGTTCTTGAGCGTTACCGTCGGCAATCCTCCGCTGTCTAATCTTGCAGTGATACCTATCTTCTTTTTAGTTACGGTGAAGTTGAAGTACCGCACCGTATCGCTCTCGCCTGCGCTCGTATCAGGCTCGCCTGCAAAAGTAAGACCTATCTCAGGCTTAATCTCTACCTTTACTTTATACGTGCCTGCATCTTTAATCTCGCTATCATATGTTATACTAAGCTGCTCGGCATTGAACCACTTTTTTTGCTCCGCCGCTATATCGTCTAATGTAAGCGCAGCGCCCTTATATTCTACAGTTACGTCTGTAGGCTCAGCCAAGGCTACTCCACCACTATGTTCTGCCGCCAAGTCAAGATTTAAGTGGAATGCGGGACGAGTAACATTAGGGGCTGATGTAGGAGGGTAGGTTAGACTAGCACCACCCGAATCCATCACAAACACATAATTGGCATAAAAATAGCTTGTACGTAACCATGCAAATTTGAGATTATAATTTGATCTCTGATAGTCAGACAATCTCCAGATTCCGGTTATATCATAGTTATAACCCACTTCTGTTAATGACGGCAACCATATATAGTCGTTCTTCCACTCATCATATCCTTTCTTTTCTGAGTAGTCAAAATTAGGAAAATAATTAATAGTGCCGCTTGGCGTACCGTAAGCTTCGTTAGGCAATGTATAACCCGATCCTCCACCTATTGTACCGCCAACATTATTATTTTCCGTCTCTTGATACGCTACTTGCGCAGGAGTAACAATAAAGTCTGTAAGAGAGCCTTTTACCGACGGCATAGTGAGCCTCGCATACTTATGCTCTGCGCTCTGCTCTATCTTAGTAAGCTCGGTATCCCCAAGATTTGCTATGTATCCGCTTCCACCGCTGTTAAGAGTATACGCCCTTACGTAACTACAACTATACATAGAAGTTGGATAATCTCCCGTAGGTACAAGTTCTCCACAAGTATTCCACGGAGCTGGATCATCCTCTTCCAGTGCCAACAATAATGTAGCTATAGTATTGCCAGATCTGTCCTTGGTGATGTGCGTAATCGTCCACTTCCGTCCGTCCATAGTAAGAACTATATCTTTGTTACCATTTTTAGCGCGTATATCGGCTGCCGTAAGTGTACCGAGAGCATCAACATCACTTATCTCAGCTTCTTTCTTGCCTGTGAGCTTTTCAAAAAGCACATCCATATTATCTTTGTAAAAGACTTTGCCATCCGAGCGTCCGGAGTAACCGTCAAGCAATATATCGCCCACGTCTATGCTCTCAGTTATAATAGTAGCTTGATTAAAGGCAAAGACATCTCCTGCGTTATCAAAAGAAACAAAGCAAAAGCATAGAAGTACTGCGACAATAATAATTGCCGCGCTAAGCGTTGACATTAATCTATATCTTCTACTTGACACTATAACTCCGTATATACGACTACTATCTCAATTTATAGTTATCTAAGAGGTATACTCAAGGACAATGCGATATTGTTCCGTTTATCTCGGATATTGTATATCGGCGTCGAAATATAATCCGAAAAAATGTACATAAATTAGTATAATTGATGATCACGGGCGGAAGAATTGCGAGGAAATATATGGTTTTTCACCAATTTCCGCGCTAAGATATTGACATATATTTATATAAAGACTAAAATATTAATACAAATATCGGCTACTCATTGAAGAAATGATCATCAATTATACTAATACATGTACAATCCCATCTCATCTATTTAAGCAAATCAGAGCATAAAATCATTAAATAACAATAATCCGTATAGTCAAGAAAATAATAATAATCAGCGTAAAAAAAAGGCGCCTCTATCGGCGCAGTGAGAGCTATAGGCTCAGAATAATTATGTATGTGTACAAGCTGATGCTGTTGCTTAAATATAATCTATCTGTATTTACTCATCAAATATCCGACATAGTCCGTACCGAGGCTCATTACCCTTTCCACCACGGGATTGATAAGAGTGTAATAAATCACCTTGCCGTCGCGTCTGCAACCTACAATACCCGCGTCGCGCAGCAGCTTGAGCTGATGAGATACGGTGCTCTGATTGAGACCTATCACAAGCGCGATGTCGCCTACGCACATATCGCTTATCGACAGCGCGGAGAGTATCTTAACCCTTGTAGCGTCGGAGAATACGGAAAAGAAGCCCGATATAATCCTCACGTCGCCGTCCGAGGGCATATACAATCTGATATCCCTCTCCTGACTGCGCGTAATGCCGAGCGTACCTAAGGTATCAAACATATTGCCACCTCCGTGAAAATATTATACATTGAGCAATTTAAGCGATTAAAGCGCATATTGTATAATACGGTTAAATAATGTCGTTATTACAGGAGGCGAGTATGAATAACTCTCTTTTCGGAATTTTACTTCTTATGGTGCTGGGCGGAGGCGGATGCTGCAACAACAATGACTTCGTGCCCAACAGCTGCGATCCACTGTCGCTTGCGCTGTGCTGTATGCTCTTCTCGTCCTGCGTGGGAGACAGATTCAATCCTCTCTCGTTTGCCTGTCCCAATACGACTACGACCTGATAACTTGATTTAGGCTAAAGCAAATCGACGGTTATGCGCATAGCCGTCAATTTGTCATGCCAATCGCTCTATCGATAACAAAAGTATAACTTAGAGATAATCTTATTAATCAATCCTTTTCTATAATAATTAATTATTATATATTAAATATCCTTATATATATTTAAGATATCGCAAACTGCCGCAAATTTGGTTGAAAAGTGATTGCGTTAACCGTTTTGTATATAAACAAGCGGGTTTTAGTTATTTATTTTTATTTTAACAGATGATAAAATATATGCGAGGGAGAACTATGAAGAAAATATTCACGACTTTTACTTTAATAACGCTTATCTTAGTATTCGCAATATCCGCGCTCGTATCTTGCAATGCGGGACGGGATTACGATATGAACATTTCTCTAAGCAATATGAGCGAGTGGGACATGTCCGAGCAGATGTACGGCATATTCTTAGAAGATATATCGTACGCAGGCGACGGCGGACTGATATCGGAAATGGTGAACAACAACAGCTTTGAGTACGCGTCCGCGCCTACTGCATACTGGAATATCAACGGTCTAAGTAGCGAGGTGAAAAACGATAACGCGCTCAATAGCTGTAATCCCCACTACCTGCGCATAAGCGTAGATGGTAGCGGTTACATAGAAAATATCGGATATATAGAGTATTACGACTACCTTACCGAAAACTATAACAGCGAAAAAATGAGTACTCCCGACATGGGATTGAAAAAGGACGTAGAATACGACGTATCGCTGTGGGTAAGGAATATAAGCTACGTCGGAGAGATTAAGGCAAGCCTTGTGAGCGAAAGCAGTTGCGACAAAGTAGGCTTTACTACCCTGCCCGCGCAAGGCAGCGAGTGGAAAAAGATTAGCGCAAGGATAACGTCGAGCGCGACTGCGGACGGCGCGCTAAGACTGGAGCTGAGCGGAAGGGGCGAGATAGATATTGACTTTATATCCCTCACTCCGCGCGACGCTTACGGAGTAGACAGCGATAATTGGAAGTACGTTACGCTCAGGCGCGACCTCTACGATGCGCTGGTCAATCTCAATCCCGCCTTTATACGCTTCCCCGGCGGCTGTCTTGCCGAGGGCGATACTCTCTCCCACCTATTCAGTTGGAAGGACACGATAGGTCCGTTGGAAGAGCGCGAGCACTTCCACAACATATGGCGAGACGAGGAAAACGGAAAGTATTATAACAACACGTTTGCCCTTGGATATCACGAATACTTTCAGCTTTGCGAGGACCTTAATGCAAAAGCTGTGCCGATACTCAATGCAGGCATGATATGCCAATTCGAGGCAAAATACAACGCCGCTGTCAAGGACAGGGAAAAAGGCAAAATGACAGACAGCGAGTGGGAGGCATACCTCGATACCGTAGCATTGAGACCTAATACGCCCGAGTTTGACAGCTATATACAGGATATATTCGACTTAGTCGAATACGCTAACGGCGATAAAAGCACATACTGGGGCGCAAAGCGCGCAGAAAACGGACACCCCGAGCCATTCAATATGGAATACATCGGCATCGGCAACGAGAACTGGGGCGAATTGTACTTCAGAAACTTCGACGCCATATACAACGCCGTAAAGGAAAAGTATCCTAACTTGCAGATAGTATCTTCCGCCTCATATCAGTTCAGCGGCGAAAGATACGAAAATAACTGGCAGATAATCAACGAAAAATACTCCGATACGATAGTAGACGAGCATTATTATACCAATCATAACAAGCTGTTCAACAATAACGACAGATATGACAGCTATGATAGAAGCGGCGCTAAAGTATTCATAGGCGAATACGCCGCGGAATCTTGGGGAATAGGCAAATATCTAACCAAGAACAATATGTGGTCCGCCATAGAAGAAGCGGGATACCTTACCGCCGCCGAGCGCAACGGAGACGTGGTGGTAATGACGTCCTATGCTCCCACATTCGCAAAGCTGAACGCGCAGTGTTGGAAAATCAATATGATATGGTTTGACTCCCACAGCATTATACTCACGCCCAACTATTATACGCAGATGATGTTTGCCAACAACACGGGTAAAAAATATATTTCCACCGACTTAAAGGGAAAAGACATTTATTCATCCGTTACGGTTGACGAAGATACGCAGAGCCTATATATAAAACTGGTCAACGCAGGTCAGTACAACGTGCATATCGATATGAACTTGGACGGCTTTGCCACCTTGAGGGCAAGCAACATGCAATACATCAGCGGAGTTAAGGCAGCGTGTAACGAGCCGCAGTCCACCACTGTAGTGCCTGTGCAGAGTAACTGCGCAATAGACGGACAACGCGTATCGGCAGATATCAAGCCTTACAGCGTCAATGTGGTAAGAGTCTTTTACGGCGATAATGACGGCTCGAGCGCGTATGCTCTGCCCGACATCCCCGACACCATGTATAATAACGTAACACAATATACTAAGTTCTTTATGACTCCCGAGACGCTTATAGGCATAGGCGTATCTTGCGGCGTAGTCGTGCTTAGCATAGCTGTGGCAATCCTTGCAAGATATATTACAAAGCGCAGAGACAATAAGTAATTCGAGCGCCTATCCGTGCGTAAATAGAAAGTAGAGACTGCAACTTGCAATCTCTACTTTTTTACGACCGATTAGCAATCACTTGTCGTTGTCTTTACCGTCCCGCTTATCGCGCTTATTATTGAGCTTGACCACGATGACGGCAAACATGATAAATACTCCCAGCATTATTACCGCCACTGCTACCTGCGCAATCACGTATATCTTAACCCATATGCTTTCTTCGTCCGACGTATTGCTGCCGTTATTATCGCCGCCGCTGTTACCGTTATTGCCATTACTTCCGCTATAATCAAACTCGTGAGACGTGCTCGCCGTAGCGTCAGGCAGGACGTTGCCCGAAATATCTACGAACTCAAAGTTGCCTGCGTACTCTTGCTTAAGCGTAGCCTTGACGTTATACTTCTTACCTGCTACCATTTCCGACGCAGATACGGCGTTGCCGTTCTCGTCCGTATATGTGTAGTTGAATGCGCTGTTGTCGAGACAGGCCGCTAAGGAGTCGGGAATATCTATGGTAGGAAGGCTGCCACTATTGCTCCACGCGGAAGGCAGTTGAGCCTTAGCTATCGTGAGCGTAAGCTCTATATCGTCCGTAGAGGTCGTACCGTCGCCGTTGTCCCAGCAGTATAAGCCGCTTGTAAGGCGTATCTTTATCTTATACTCGCCCGCATTGGTCGCGCCCGATACCTCGCTTACTATCTCCATATAGTCGGAATTAAAGCCGTCAAGTCCAAACAGCTCTACAATGTTATCTGCGTTGAGCGTACGCTCCATGCCGTTGTAGTATACTGTCTTGCTGCCGTCAGTAGGGAGCGTAGGTATTGCAACAGGCGTCTTTTCCGTGTCTGTAGGGAGCGGCATCATAAATCTGTGCTGTGTCTCGCCGTCTACTTCCGCATTGCCCTCGTACTTAGCCTTTACATATACTTCGCGGTAATAGTAGCTGCCTGCCATCATATCGCTTGTGGTAAGTATATTGCCGTCTTCGTCTACATAGCGGTAGTCATAATAGGAAGGCAGTGTGCCTATGACTTGCGAATACTCGTCATTATCCGTCCAACCCTCTACAGTGTACTTGTACTTAGCTACGCTTACGGGTATATCTTGCTGAGGTCTGCTGCGGAATAATAAGTTATTGCCTGCGCTCACAAGCGAGAAGTTTACTTTATACTCGCCTGCGTTGTAGCCTTTATATGCCTTGCCGTCTATATCTGCAAAGTCGTCTCCGCTCAAGCCTGCATACGCTTCGCCGTTGAGCGTAATGCTCATACTGACGTACTCTTGCCAATCTGAGGGCAAGCCGAACATTGCCGCAAAGTCGTGGACTTCGTCATCGAACGCAGTCCAACTGCCGTTATATACGGGAGTATCTATCGTACGCGC
>CAMWNK010000058.1 GCA_947175555.1 uncultured Clostridia bacterium
GTGTTACGGCGACATACGATAGCGCGCAAGGCAAGTGGTTGCTTGCGGACGGCACTGAGGCTAATGCCTTCGTATATGACGGCACGGCGCACGTAATTGCTCTTATCGGAGCAGACGGTCTCAGCAACGCAACTGTAACAACATCGGGCAACTTGAGCGAAACTAATGCAAGTACATCGTACAGTGCAAGCGCAACGTTCACGTACGATACAGCTTGCTACAATGCGCCCGACTTTGCAACGTCCCTTAACTGGACAGTCAATAAGGCGGTAGTAGACACGAGTGCGATAGTATGGGGCTACGTGGATAAAGACGGCAACGAGCTTACATATACTGAGCCTTTCATGTACACGAGGATAAGCGGAGCGGCGGTAGAGTACAGCGTTACGCTTATCAATATCCCCGACCAGCTTAAGGGCTGTATATCTATACTCGGCGACTACGCCAAGAGCGAGGCAGGCACGCACCGCGCACGCTACAGTGTTGACGTAAGTAAATTCGATAGTAGCAACTATGAGCAGTACGTAATGCCCAGCGGACTTGAGACCAACTTCGATTGGGTAATATCCGCGCGTACGATAGACACTCCCGTATATGACGGCAGTTGGAGCACGTTCGACGACGAGGTCCACGACTTTGCGGCAATGTTCGGCTTGCCCGCCGATTGGCAGGAGTATGTGAACATAACCATTACGCTCAACGGCGAAGCGTATGCAGGCTTGACGGGCGATGACTTTGCGGATATAGACGGCAAGGCATATAAAGGCTACAACGCGGGCGAGTATAGAGTAAACTTCTCGCTTATTAATGGCGGCAATAACTTACTCTTTAGCAGCAGACCTCAGCAGGATATACCCGTAAGCGTAGCTAAGTACAAGTACACTGTAGAGGGGTGGACTGATAATGACGAGTATTCGCAAGTTATAGGCACGCTGCCTTCCTATTACGACTACCGCTACGTAGACGAAGAGGGCAATATACTTACTACAAGCGATATGCAGGCAGGCAGCTACTATTACCGCGAAGTATACGTAAAGGCTAAGTATGACGGTAACGCGGAAGTAGACGGGGAGACACAGCACAGATTTATGATGCCCCTGCCTACAGGCACGGAAAAGACGCCTGTCGCAATACCTACACTCCCTACCGATGGCAGTAAGGTAGTATACTATAACGGCACGGAGCGCACGTTCAACGCCGATACGCTCAAGGAGCTGTTTGGACTTGAGGGCTTTAACTCCGACTATATGGAGATTGTCAGCGATGTTACGGGAGCGACTGACGCAGGCGAGTATAAGATAAAGATACGTCTTACAAGCGGACTGTACTGCTGGGACAACGGAGACGGCACGACGTCCACGGACGATATAGAGCTTACACTGACGATAGCTAAGGCACAGTTGCCTTCCGAGTGGAGCAATAGCGGCAGTCTGCCTACCATAGATATCCCCGAGGAGCTCGCAGGCTGTCTTAACAATAATGCTTTCAACTACACATATACGGACGAGGACGGCAATACGGTATCTGCGTCGGAAATGGTAGCGGGCAAAAAGTATAACGTAAAGGCAACGCTTAAGGCAGAGTACGCGGGTAACTTCGAGTTCGTAGACGCAAGCGGCAACGTCCTGCCCGACGCCACAGCGAGCACGTCTCACGAATTCGATTACAGCGGCAATAGCGGCAGCAATGGCGGCAATAATAATAACGGTAGTAGTAACGGCGGCGCGCAGATAACGCAGGAGTATTACGACTTGCTCAAGCTGCATGTAATAGCCGAGTACGTAATGATAGGCGTAACCGCCTTTATAGTCGTACTGGTGGTAGTGTTGATTGCTAAGGTAGGCTCTAAAAAGCGCGATAAGCGTAATAATGGCGATAATGACAAAGCCATATAAATGCGACAAAATATGTCATAATTTTGCGCTGTAGTCTACAGCTACGGCTATCAAAGCAATATAAAAAGACTGCAATCGGCAAAAGTAACTTTTGCAGGTTGCAGTCGGAGGGAGATTACAATTACCGCGCTTGTGAGGTTAATGGACTTTATAGTAGTGGCATTGCGGTAATTGTATTTTTGTATAGGACTGTGAGCCCTTTTATTGGTTGAGTAAGTTAAGCGAGTTAATCCAGCTTTCTATTCCGCTGTCGTTGCGGCTAAACTTTCTACCCTCGACGACGTTTGCGCCTTTTGCGTTGGAGCGGATATCCGCCGTGCTCTCGGATATGGGACTGGATGCCGCCGTGCAAAAAGTATAAATTGTCTTACCGCTTAAGTCGTAAAAGTTCAAGAACGAAAGTATCGGCATGGGCGCGGTGTGCCACCATATGGGGAAGCCGAGGAAGATTGTATCGTATCTCTCCATGACTTCTTTAGGCAGGTATGTTTTAAGCTCGGGGCGGGCATTGTTGTCCTTTTCTTCCTTGGCAACCTCTGTCGTTGGTGTGTACGCATCGGGATAAGGCTCTTTGCGCTCTACTTCGAATATATCTGCGCCTGTAAGTTCCTGAATTTTAAGCGCGACGCTTTGTGTCGTATTGGTTTTGGAAAAGTATACGACAAGTATATTGCCGGTAGCAGTGAAGTTGCCGTCGATTTCGACCTCGTCCTCATTGGGCGGCAGGACGGGCGGATTGTCGCCGCCGTTGTTGCTGCATGCGGCAAAGGTAAATGTAAATGCCGTAAGTATCACAAGTACAATCGCAATTATAACTTTTTTCATATTAATAACTCCTTGTGGCATTGATAAGCCGAATTACCAATTTTTCTTTTCTTTTCTGTGGTCGTTGCTGTGCTTTCTTGCTTCGATTATCTGTACAAACCACTCTACCATTGCGGGATCTGTGTGCGAGAAGAAGGAGCTTTGCTCTTTATCCAGCGTAGCCATTATCGCCATGTCCTCATTGGAAAGAGAGAAGTCGAATACGTTAAAGTTTTCTTCCATCCTTTCTATATGGACGGACTTGGGGATTACGACTATACCGCGTTGCAGCTCCCAGCGCAAGATAATCTGCGCTACGCTCTTATTATATTTAGCGGCAATTTTTGCAATGGTTTCGTCGGTAAACAGTCCGCCCCTTCCTTCGCCGAACGGCGCCCATGCTTCAATCTGCACGCCGTACTTTTCCATCCACTTTTGCGCTTCGACTTGCTGATTGTGCGGGTGAGTTTCCACTTGGTTGACCATAGGCTTGATGCGTGCAAAGTTGCAGATATCTACGAGTCTGTCGGGGTAGAAGTTGGATATGCCGATTGCCCTGATTTTTCCGTCTGCATATAGGTCTTCAAGCGCGCGCCACGCTCCGTACACGTCGGAGAAGGGCTGGTGCAATAGCATGAGGTCGATATAATTGGTCTTAAGTTTTCGCATGGATTCGTATACGGACGCCTTAGTAGCCTCGTATCCGTAGTGCTCAACCCAGACCTTGCTTGTTATAAAGATTTCTTCGCGAGGGATACCCGATTTGACAATGGCGTTGCCCACTTCTTCTTCATTAAAGTAACTTTGCGCCGTATCGATGTGGCGATAGCCCACTTTAAGCGCGTCGCTTACGCAGCGCTCGCACTCGTCCTTGCTTACCTGATATACGCCGTATCCCAGTTGAGGCATTTTTACCTTGTTGGATAAAGTAACGTATTGCATATTGATTGTTTCCTCCGATTGATTTTCTGCTTTTATTGTAAATCATGCAAGAGATAGAGGGAAGTACAAAAATGTTTATCGTGTCAACTTAAAGTTTATACAAAAAAAAGGAGCGATAGCATGTATCGCTCCTTTATAGATAAGGCAGAATTTAGTTTACGGCATTGTTGTAATCTTCTTCGGACACGCTCTCGCACCACTGAGTGCTGCCGTTTTCGGCAGGGACTTCTATTGCAAGGTGAGAAAACCAGCTGTCTTTTCCCGCGCCGTGCCAGTGCTTAACGCCTACGGGGATATTAATAACGTCGCCTGCATGCATTTTTACGGCGGGCTTGCCGTATTCTTGATAATATCCCTCGCCGCCTACGCACACAAGAATCTGTCCGCCGCCGCTTGTTGCGTTGTGTATATGCCAATTATTGCGGCACTTAGGCTCAAAAGTTACGTTGGCGATAAATACCTGTTCCTTACTTATCGGCGCAAGATAACTCTGTCCGTCGAAGTATTTGGCATATGCGTCGTTGGGCTCGCCTATAGGGAAGAGGAGAGTATTTTGATATCTATCCTTTTCTGTAAGCGCGCCTTCTTGCTCGTTCCACACTTCTTTAGCGAGGTTAAATACAGCCCACCCCTTGGGCCATCCCGCATAGAAAGCCGTATGCGTGATTGCAGCTACGATTTCGTTTTTCGTTACGCCGCTATTTTTTGCGTTAAGCAAATGGTGCTTGAGCGAGTTGTCGCATATCCCTTGCGCCATGAGCGCAACTACGGTAATAATACACCTTGTCTTGACGTCGATATCGGTATTGTTCCAATTTTCGCCGAATAGAATATCGTCGTTGTAGTGAGCAAACTCGGGCGCGAACTCACCCAGCGCGTTTCTGCCTGCCGTCTGTACTATTTTCTTCATAGATTTTCTCCTTGCATCTTACTTATCATATCTATAAAACGCTTCACCTGTCTTGACGGGGTAGGCGAATACATGATCCCGAAAGGTATTTTGTAGTCCCACTCTACTGGTATTATTTTGAGCAACGGGTGTATGTTTTCCCATCCGTCGATTGCCATTATCGGCACGTTTTCTTTCACTGCTTTGTTAAACGCGTTGATGTTAAAGAAGTCAAAGTCGATTAGCTCTATTCCTTTCAATACCAAGTCTTTTCTTATATTGTCCATTACGCGCCAGCCTTTAGTAATGAACATTATCTCTATGTTCCTTAAGTCATCAACCTTGATAACTTGCTTACTGCTGAGCGGGTGATGGAGCGGCACGGCAAGGCACAGCGTCTTATCCGACAGACGCGCAGCCTGACACTGTCTTTCTACTAAAAATCCGTCGTCGTAAATCCCTGCGACCACGTCTATGTGATTGCCCAGATTTTTCAATATTTCCCGTGCGTTTTCGGGTGTATTTTCAAATGGTATAAGCTCTATTTGCATTATAGAAGAATGCTTTTGCAGTTGTGTCCATATGTCGAGCAAAAACTTAGCGGGCGTCATGATTGACGTGCCTATACGTACGGATTGCCGTTTATCTTTACAATCGATGTCTCTTACCTTGTCTGCGGCGCGCTGAGAGTAGTCAATAATATACTTAGCATCCTGCATGAAGGTCTCGCCCGCTTTAGTAAGTTGCAGTCCGTGATTGGTGCGGTCGAACAAGGTAATACCTATTCTCTTTTCAAGCGAATTGATTTGCTTCATCACCGCAGTGGGCGATATATATAGCGCCTCTGCCGCTTTTGAAAAGCTCCCGCTTTCTGCTACGGATATAAAAGTGTCTAATTGCGGATTATACATGCCTGCTATCCTCATATTTTGCATTAACTTTTTGTTATAATAATTATAGCACTGATTTTAAGAAAGTCAATATCGCATACGTATATTGGTGATTGCGGTAGCAATAGTTATAATACTGCATTTAGAAAATAAGTAATAAGTATTTTAGTAACTCGATGTATTTGGATAATTCAAAAACGCTTTTGCATTTATATTGTTTTATCCGCATTAATTCGATTATTGCTGTAATTTATAGCCCAACTCAAGACGCACCTCGCCGCGCGTAGCGTCTTGGTCGCCGTAGCAGGTAACGTCATAGCCTATCACATTAAAGCCTTGCGCTATATAGAAAGCTACCGCGTCGGCATTGCTTGTCTGCGTCTCTAAGATTAATAATCTGCAATTCATTTCGCCTGCGCGCTTTTTTGCAAAATTCATAAGTTTAGTGCCGATTCCTTGTCTGCGATAATCTTTTTTTAACCACAGCTCGGTTACTCTGCATCTTGTAGACCATTCTTCGTAAAATAATTCTATTACGCCTATTAGTTCTCCGTCTACTTCTATGCCGTAAGCTTCTGCGCCTTGCCAATAATCGGCATACAACCAATCTACGCCTCTGTCGGGATTGATAAAAGGCTTATTAAACTTTTTTTTGATTAATTTCGCCCTATATTCGCCTACTAAGCTATCTACCTGTAAGTCATAATAATATTGCGATACATAAGAAAAATCTAATTTGTATCCCTCATATTTTTCTTTGCTAAGTAATTTGATATCCATATCAGCGCCTTATGATTTTTTTGTAGAACTTATTGCTCATCAACATTTCTTTTATAGAGGGGAGTTTACAGTTACATAACTGCTCGCATAGCTCAAGGACTTCTTGATTGTCGTAGTTGGATACTTCATATCGTCTTATTGCGTCTTGCAACTTGAAAATGAATACAACGCTGTTATCTTTAAGATATTCGTTCCAAAATCCTACTTGCAAATTATCAACGATAAAGTCTTCCCATACGTCAGCTTTGTCTTCGGGGAATGAGACTTTATAATCTCCTCTATGCTTTTTGATTTTGAATCCGCTTTCTTTTAGGGTGAAAATTTTTTCATCTATTCCCATTACGTACGAGTAATACATAACCTATCTCCTTATCTTCACTCTGCCGATGTCATAATCTATATACAAAGAGGCTTATTGCGTGCAATTCATGCAGAAATACGCAATATTGTCGGACGTCGTCTTAACATATTGATTTTAATTTATTTTTTTATCATAGTCAATACCTACAGCACGCTTATACAACCTCACACCCACTTGTCGAATCTATAACAGCCCAAAGTTGACGTTTGATTGCAAAAATTAAATTTTAGTTATAACATTTGATTTGCCTTTGCAATAATATCAATAAAGGTTAATTATTTACGGTTTAATTAAAATCTTTTTAGAATAAAGATAAGTATTACCTTTATTTGATTTGCTAAATGCTATAATTATGCACTTGAATATAAAAGCGGATAATTAAAAAAGCAAGTATTCTATTGTTTAATTTTTAAGTTCAAAAACAAATAGATTTTTTTTGATGTGTTAATGTAAAGGGAGTAGGCATTGTTGAATTGTAAAAAAATTCAAAAACACTTGAAAACAATGTATAGAAATATTATAATTTTTTTATAAATCTAAATTTAGGAGGAGAAACTTATGATTACTTTTTATGGACCTGACGGTGAACAAGTTGAAAATCCAAGCGATGAGTTTATAAGAGAATTTATCAATAAAGAAGAGGACTATTGGCAAGAGGGAAGCGGTGATTCTTCGTTTGAAGCAGATAATAGTGATGAAGCTCTTATAGTTTTTTATGAAGAGCCTTACGGATTTTTTATTATGCGTCATCCCGATTATTTAGTGCCTTATGATGAGGATAAAGATAATGAAAGCATCGAGCATGATGTCGGCGGCGAACCTATGGTTGTGCCGGCTTGTAGCTTTGTAAGCCGTGAGGATGCTTATCAGATAATTACAGAGTATGTTAAAAAGCAAAAGTTTGCAAAAAAATATAATTGGACTGATTTATACGAGATAGATTTTGAGGGGAACGAATATTAATTATATAATGTTAGCATTTCTTGTAACAAAAATATAGTTATCAAGCAATTGCAATCGTCGCTATGTTTTCGCAAGCCGATGTCCTTCATAGTCTTTTGCAGAAAATAAACTATTATTTATCTTGCAATATCAGAGCATAAAAAATAAGCGCCTACTCTCCGT
>CAMWNK010000059.1 GCA_947175555.1 uncultured Clostridia bacterium
CGATAGAGTTTCCGTCAATCAAGACTTCACCCATAATCTTGCCCTTTACAATATTAGGTATTATTCCCGACGCAATTGATATAAGCGTGCTTTTACCTTCGCCGGACAGTCCCGACAACAGCGCAACCTCGCCATAGTCGACAAAAAAGTCTGCATCGGATAATACTCTGTCGTTAAATCCGTCATACGAAAAACTTACTTTCTTAAATTCTATAGCCCTCATAACACCACCGCCAAAACTACGCCTGCAATGAGCCCAAGTAAATACAACGCATCCATAAAGTTGATATTCTCTTTTTTATATACGGTATACTTGCACTTTCCCAACGTGAAACCGCGTGTCTCTATAGAAAGCGCAAGCGTATCTGATATATCCACCAATCTCGTTACAAGAGGTATCAAGAATGCACGATAGAATATTCTTGGATTAAATATGCTTCTTGCGCCTCGTGTCTTCATTGCCTCGCGTACGCGTCTTATCTCCGCACGCAACACGGGAATAAAGGACATTGTAATCAACATGCCCAACGTTATGCCGCGTGGAGTATGTAGCTGAGAGAGATTGCGAGTCATTGCAACCGCCTGAATACTCATACTGGGCACTATAGCAAGAAATACCGCTCCGAAACGGTTTAACATAGCAAGTGCTGTCGCGAAGTTTTTCCCTGAGGAAAAGTATGCTATCAACGCAAACGCGCCGCCGAATACTATAAAGGCAGGCAATACCCGTAATACCTGCTTATAGCATCCGAAAAAAATCAACCATATCAGCGCGCCGAGCAAAAAGTAGGAGCACTCAATCGAGCGAGCCGTAACCAGTCCGAATACCATGATAAGCAAAGCGGACGCTATTGCTATAAGCGGGTATAAATTACTCTTGTAGCGAAAAAATGCCATTACTTTAACTTCCCTGCCTTCTTTAATTCTCTTGCAATTATCATACCGATAATCGAGCCCACAAAGCATACTGCAAGCACAGCTATCGTGATGCCTATTATCAATCCTACGTTGTTGCCGCCTATAAACATAGATACAGCGGCTTTCTCATCCCCGCTGACGGTATAAAATACGTTATAGTACATATACAGCAGCGGTATAGTCGTGGGCATATAAAGCGTACCTGCAAATACGCATGCCCAGTCGCTCTTATACCCTCTGAAAATAATCAGCGTCAATACTTCTATTACAAAAGCGCACGCGATTAACAACACCATAGGCGGGAACATAAACACAAGGAATATGGATATAAACATCGACTGTAACAACAGCGCAAAAGGCTTTCTCACCTTCATCATGCCAATCACAGGGAAAAGCGAAAACTGCACGCCAAGTCCCAACTGAATAATGCCGAACAGCGGCACATTGACCAATAGCGGCATTATCGCGCCGGTAACGAGCGTACATGCCGTAATGATTGCAAGGAACACGATGTCCTTAATCATATACTTTTGAAATATCTTGCTCTTCGACTTGGATTGGACCGCATCTTCCTGCGCGGACATATCTGCTCCGCGCAGCTCTTCTGTCGTCAACCTAACGAGCTCATTAATTGCTTTTTCTCTCGGCGTCATACTTTTACCTCTTGCATTTTACCGTCTTTCACACGGTAGATACGGTCGGCTATCGCCATAGTGCTGTCTCTGTGTGAAACCAATATAATGCTCTTTTTGCTCTTCTGCTCCTTGAGAGCCTTTAATATAATTCCCTCGTTTATACTGTCGACATTGCTTGTAGGCTCGTCCAACAATATGAGCTCGCTGCCTTTAAGAAAAGCTCTTGCCAGCCCTATTCTCTGCTTTTCGCCTGCCGACAAGTTGTCTCCCAGCGCGCCTACCTGCGTCTTATATCCTTCAGGCAACGACATTATAAAGTCATGCACGGACGCAAGGCGACAAGCCTGCTCAAGTTCGTCGCTACTAGCGTCAGGTCTTGCAATGCGCAGATTGTCTTCGATTGTTTCGTCAAAAAGGTATGTGCTTTGCGACACCATAGTTACGTTATCGAGCAGATTATCGGAATTAATGTCATCGATATCTATACCGTTGTAGGCAATTTCTCCGCTTCCTTTTTGCCAAAAGCGTAACAGTAGTTTCAACAATGTGGATTTTCCGCAGCCGCTTTCCCCGATTATGCCGATTATTTCGCCGCATCTCGCGTGCATATTAATATCTTGCAACACTTGAATCTGCGAGTCGTAAGAAAAAGACAAGTCTGTTACCTTAAGATTTTCGTAGGTGATATCATTAGAGTTATTAATCTGCAATACAGCAGGCTTTTCAGCCAGCAGATCGAGCACCCTGTCGCCGCTTGCAAAAGTCTGGGTAAGATTGCTCGGCAATGCAGAAATAGCTATCACCGGTCCGAAGCTGCCGAATACTGCGACAACGCCTATTATCATCTTTCCGATTGTAAGCATATTGAAGTGCACCAACGTGATGCCGACTGCAAGCGCGGCAATTATAAACAGCGAAACGGTAAGCTCTGTTGCAGCCGCTGCCCGTGTCGAGGCATGCTTCATCTTCTTGGTTTCTTTCAGTAGCAATTCCGATCTGCGGTTGACTTCTTGCTCTCTTTCTATACCTGCGTTGTTCAATACAATATCTTTTACGCCCTTGATACTATCGAGGAAGTAAGCGTTGAAAGATGCAAACTCCGCGCGATACCTCACCCCGCTCTCCTTCAATCTGCTTGAAGATATCATAGGCACGATAATTCCAATCATAAGATACGCTATAAGCGCAACGAGCGAGAGGTACCAACTCGATATAAATCCTACCGCAAGCAACACCGCAATCGATACCGTTACCGCTATACATATAGGTGAAACTGTATGAGCATAGAACACCTCAAGCGTTTCGATATCGCTTGTTATCATTGCGATTATACTGCCCTTTTGCTTGCTCTCGAGTTTTGCTGGACAAAGTATGCGTAGAGCTCCGAAAATCTTATCGCGTAATACCGCCAAGAGCTTGAACGCTATGTAATGATTGCTGTACTGCTCTAAGTATCGCAGCAATCCGCGCAATACTCCGCAGCCGATTGTAAGAGCTATAATTAAGCCGTAAGAGAGCGCAATCGCTTCTCCGAGAGCTTTTGCAACGCCCACCGCGCCGAATACCGTAACGCCCATAGCACAAATAAAACCTATACTGCCGTTAATGACGGCAAGCGCCATTATATAAGCAAGGCTGCCGAGTAAGAGAATCAAGCTCGCCATTATCTTAGCGCCGCTCCTGCGCAATTTTTTCTGCGTCCTCATATTGCGTAGCCCTCCTCTAATTGCTTTTGCGCGGTAAACAACTTTTCATATCCGCCCTTATCACTCATCAAGGAGCTGTGCGATCCGCTTTCTTTGACCTCGCCGTTATCCATAAAATAAATATTATCGGCTGGAACAACGTTGGCAAGTCTGTGCGATATTACTATGACGCTCTTGTCCTTAGACAGCGTCTTAATGTTCTTCATTATGATAGCTTCGCTTTCCACGTCGATATTACTCGTCGCTTCGTCAAAGACGTAAATGTCTTTATCCGCAACGAGATTGACTGCCAATGCAAGTCTCTGCTTCTGTCCGCCGGATATATTGTTTGCGTCCTCGGAGATTATCTTGTCCAACCCGCCGTTGTCGCGTATAAATTCTGCAAGGTTTACAGCTTCGAGCGCGGCGTAAATCTGTTCATCGCCTACCGATTTATCTGCCAGCGCAAAGTTATCGCGCACGCTTTGGTTAAAGATATACGTATTGTAACTGACAACCGCAAGGTGTGAATAATAGCTATCGCGCGACAGCATCTCAAGCGAAACGCCGCCTATAGTAACCTCGCCGCTGTTAGGTCTGAGAGCGCCCACGAGCATATTGACTACAGTAGATTTACCGCAACCGCTTTCGCCTACGATTGCCGTCATACCATTTTGGGGAAACGTCATACTGACTCTCTTCAATACGTCGCGCTTGCTATCGTAAGAAAAAGTTACGTCTTTTAGTTCGATTGTTCTCTCTCCTACCTCTTCCTCGCCCCATACGGGATCGGGAGTATTGAGCAAAGATATAATTTTTTTGCCTGCGCTTGCACCGTTCATCGCCACATGGAATGCGGAGCCAAAGGCGCGAAGAGGCAAGAAAAACTCCACCGCAACAAGACACAGGAACAACGCATATACGGGATTCAATCCCCACAATGCCGCCGAGCATATCGCAAGCGCAATTCCCGCGCCTGCGCCGCCGTATGCGACCAGGTCCATTATAGTTGTGCTTGCAAGTTGCATTACGAGCACTTTCATCGTTATCTTTCTGAACTCTTCCGCGCTCTCGTTCATTTTACAGTGCTGAGCGGCGTCCGCCTTAAATATTTTAAGCTCCTTTAATCCTTGCACGCTGTCAAGAAACTTGTCGCCCATTGACGTATACTTGCCCCAATACTTGGCGAATATCTTTTTTGCATATTTACTCACCGCAATAATCGATATGGGAATAAGCGGCACGCACGCAAGCAACACAAGCGATGTACGCCAATCTATGCCCACGCAAATCGCAAACAAAATTATCGGCGCAAGCATGGAGAAAAAGAACTGCGGTAAATAAGCGGAATAATACAAATCAAGCTGCTCGACGCCCTCCATACTCACCTGTGTCAAGCCCGCCATACTCATTCCGTCCGTTGAGCGTACGCCGAGCTTAACGATTTTATTATAGGTCCGCTCGCGCAAATCTTTTTTAACTTTTCTGCCCAAGACGTCCTTCACGTCGCCTGTCAGTCTAGTCATAGAGTAACGCACGGCAATTCCTACCACGGCGCATATAGCGGGATATATATATGTAAGAGCCTCTGCTCCGGTAATGGCGAGATAAATCGTCCAGCATATGCTTGCCGTGATACCTACGTTGGCAATCAATCCCAATACTTGCAACGCAACAGCAATGAAGATATATTTCTTATTCCTTCCTATCAGTTTGAACAGCTCTTTATCTATCACTTCTTTTCAGCCTCCGCCTTCAAGCGTTTTTTGTACTTAATCATCTGCACGACGTGGGATAGCGCAAATATGGGATGCGTTGCAATCATGCGCGGTCCCGAGTACTTCATTACCGCTTTAATTTTCTCGCGCATATCCGGCTTGTAGCAATGTATTCTGCAAAACGAGCAAAATTTTTTGTTTACCTTAAAAGGACATTGCTCCAATCTGAACAACGCGTATTCGGTAAGCTCTCTGCACTCTGCGCATGTATCGCCGCCCTTTACTCCCTGCGCTTTTCGCTCTTGCTTATGCCTGCCTCTACAATATTTTTTTATCATCACGGGGATAAGTTTCTTCTCTTTTTCCCATGCGCTCAACTCGTTTTTCATGCCTTATTCCGATGCCTGCCTTTGCGCGCAAACTATCACTTGCTTGCGGCTCTCTTCACTAAGAGCGCACGCTACGCCGAGCGCCTCGTTGAATGCCTTATCTTTAGGCGTGTTGCAGTGTCTGAGTAGCTTATCGCAAATAAATTCGATTACTATCAGATATTCGGCAACATTATTCAAGCCCTTTTGCGTAAGATGTATCCTCTTACCGATTTGCTCGATGTATCCGCCGACAATCAATCGCTCGACTGCTCTGTATACGCTTACTTTAGATACTTTTAGCCGCCCTGCCATCGCCGCCATTTTTGCTCCGCTGCCGTTATCACTCAGCTCATTTGCGGTCAACAGATATTTAAGTTCAGATGCAGTCATAATATTATTCCGTCTTTCCTCTCGACAGTTAGCAGATACTAACCATGCCGCAAAAAAAATAATTCTTATGTTTCGCTCTTGTCAGTAAGTTATAGCTAACTCACAGACAAAAATTTACGGAGCCTGCCTCTGCTCCGCAATATATATTAAACATAAGTTAACTTTTTGTCAAGCAATTGTAGCCATTGCTGCCGATTATCTGTCCCAATAATTGCTGTAGTCGCCGCTATAACCGACAAGTAAAATAAAGTTTATATTAAATAACATATTCATGATACATCATATGTTATCTATAGTAGGCAAAGATAATCAAGTAAATATATAAGCCTTAAGCGTATTAAAAAGATTGCTATTATCTATACTATTTACCTGTATGAGAATTAACAAAATTTTTCAATACAATTGACAATTGCGGCGTGATTACATGCTCAATACGGCAGGCGTTTTCTTCGGCAAGTGCGCTGTCTGCGCCTACGATTTCCAACAGCTTGGTTATAATCTTATGACGCTCGTAGATATCCTCAGCTTTCGCCCTACCCGCTTCGGTGAACCGGATTTCACCGCTGCTGCCGATAGTAATATAGCCGTTTTGAATCAAGAGATTGACTCCGCGAGAAACAGACGGCTTAGAATACCCAAGCTCTTCAGCAATGTTTATTGCGTGCACGTTGGGACCTTTTTGCTTGAGCAATAGTATCGTTTCGAGATACATCTCTTCGGATTCGCGGTATTTAATCATTATTCACCTACTCGTTAGCCTATGTTTACTTTTTTATTATATAAGATTCGGCACGATTTGTAAAGTAAGCGAATTTACTACTCAATAGGCAATCTTCAATATTTTATATCTATTTTACAATAGAAAAAGCGGACAGAATCACCATCCGCTTTCAGATTATTTTGCTATCAAGGAAGTGCTTATTATTTATTTTTTCTATGCATTTACACTCTGCAATTCAAGCATTCGCGCATACGCGCCTCCCCTTTCTTTCAACTCCTCGGGCGTACCTTGCTCGGCAACTTTTCCGCCCTGCAATACTACGATTTTTTCCGCTCCGTCAACAGTTCTCATGCGGTGGGCAATAATGAGCACGGTCTTATCTTTAATAAGAGCCGACAGCGCGGTTTGTACCTGAGTTTCGTTTTCTGCATCGAGAGATGCGGTGGCTTCGTCCATTATTACGATAGGCGCATCCTTCAGCATGGCTCTTGCTATAGATATTCTCTGCCGCTCTCCGCCCGAAAGCATAGAGCCGTTCTCTCCTATGACAGTATTATAGCCTTCGGGCAGCTTGCCGACAAACTCATCGCACTGCGCCTCTTTTGCCACGCGCAGCACCTCCTCGTCGCTTGCTCCCTTTTTCCCTATTCGTATATTTTCCATTATAGTATTATTGAACAGCGTTACGTCTTGGAACACTATCGAATAGCTTTTAAGCAATGTTTCGGGATCGACCGTCTTCAGGTCCGTTCCCCCGACGGTTATACACCCCTTATCGACGTCCCAAAATCTTGCCGCAAGTTTTGCAGCTGTTGATTTGCCACCGCCGCTTTCGCCTATAAGCGCAGTAACTT
>CAMWNK010000060.1 GCA_947175555.1 uncultured Clostridia bacterium
TTGATCCCGAGAGCGCGGAGTTCAGCTTTGAGATAGTCAAGGCAGACATTGATGTAAGCGGACTTAAGTGGCAGTATACACATGGAAGCGTTACGGCTACATACGATAGCGCGCAAGGCAAATGGCTTTTATCCGATGGCACAGAAGCTAATCCCTTCGTATATGACGGCACAGCGCACGTAATAGCTCTTATTGGAGCAGACGCGCTTAACAACGCAACGGTAACAACATCGGGCAACTTGAGCGAAACTAATGCAAGTACATCGTACAGTGCAAGCGCGACGTTTGCATACGATACGGCTTGCTACAACGCACCTGACTTTATTACGTCCGTTAACTGGGCAGTCAATAAGGCAGTAGTAGACACAAGCGCAATAGTATGGGGCTACGTGGATAAGGACGGCAACGAGCTTACATATACCGAGCCTTTCATGTACACGAGGATAAGCAGCGCGGCGGTAGAGTACAGCGTAACGCTTATCAATGTGCCCGACCAGCTCAAGGGCTGTATATCGATACTCGGCGACTACGCCAAGAGCGAGGCAGGCACGCACCGCGCCCGCTACAGCGTTGACGCAAGTAAATTCGATAGTAATAACTACGAGCAGTATGTAATGCCGAGCGGACTTAATGCTAACTTCGATTGGGTAATATCTGCGCGTACGATAGATACCCCCGTATACAACGGTAGTTGGACTGCATTCGACGACGAAGTCCACGACTTTGCGGCAATGTTCGGTTTGCCCTCAGATTGGCAGGAATACGTCAACATTACTATTACATTGAACGGCGAAGCATATGCAGGCTTGACGGGTGATGATTTTGCAGACGTAGACGGCAAGGCATACAAGGGCTACAACGCAGGCGAGTATAGAGTAAACTTCGCGCTAATCAATGGCGGCAATAACTTACTCTTTAGCAGCAGACCTCAGCAGGATATACCCGTAAGCGTAGCTAAGTACAGATACACTGTAGAGGGCTGGACGGACAATGACGAGTATTCGCAGGTTATAGGCACGTTGCCTTCCTACTACGACTACCGCTATGTAGACGAAGAGGGCAATATCTTCACGCTTGACGATATGGAGATAGGCAGCTATTATTACCGCGAAGTATACGTTAAAGATAAGTATGACGGCAACGCGGAAGTGGACGGGGAGACACAGCATAAGTTTATGATGCCCCTGCCTATAGGCACAGAAAAGACGCCTGTTGCAATACCTACAATAGATAGTAGCAAGACAGTCTACTACAACGGCACTCAGCGCGAGTTGAACGCCGATACTATTGTAGAGCTGTTTGGACTTACAGGCTTCAACTCCGACTATATGGAGATAGTAAGCGAGCTTGCAGGCGCGACCAATGCAGGCGAGTATAAGATTAAGATACACCTTACGAGCGGACTGTACTGCTGGGACAACGGCGACGGCACGACGTCCACAGGCGATATAGAGCTTACGCTCACGATAGCTAAAGCACAACTGCCTTCCGCGTGGAGCAATAGCGGCAGTCTGCCTACGATAGATATCCCCGAGGAGCTCGCAGGATGTCTTAACAATAATGCTTTCAACTACACCTATACGGACGAGGACGGCAATACCGTATCTGCGTCCGAGATGGTAGCGGGCAAGAAGTATAACGTAAAGGCAACGCTCAAGGCAGAGTATGCGAGCAACTTCGAGTTTGTAGACGCAAGCGGCAACGTGTTGCCAGACGCTACGGCGAGCACGTCTCACGAGTTCGATTACAGCGGTAATAGTAGCGGTAACGGCGACGGCTATGTTGTAGTGCCCGAGAGCTTTATCGACTACTACAAGAAGATGCTTACAATATTAGTTATAAGCAACGTAACGATGGCGGTCATATTCGTGGGGATAATAATCCTTGTGGGTGTAATATCGCGCAGAGTAAAGAAAAAGCCCAATAAGGAGAGCAGTAGCGACAACCTCGGCAATGACGGCGCATTTACCGAAGAGGAGTAAATAATAATCAGGTGCATGATAGCGCCTGATTGATAAATCAATCGACTATAAATCGGGCGAATAAATCTCTTTGATTTATTCGCCCTCTTATCTAAGCAATATAATAATTATTTATGCGCAGTAGCAGTTGCGATAAAGTAAAATATATCAGTCTGCATAAGCGGACAGCTCTTGCTGTATGCGCTTATTGAGTTCTTCCGTCTGCGCTCTGTCCTCGCCGACAGTGGATACGTATATCTTCAGTTTAGGCTCCGTGCCGCTGGGGCGCACGCACGCCCACATATCGTCGCCGAGGTCGTACTTGAGCACGTTGGCTTTAGGCAAGTTGATGAGTTGCTGCTTTCCGTCGGAGTATTTTGTAACAGACGTCGTATAATCGGATACGGCGATTATCTCTCTGTCAACAAGGCTTGCGGGGGGATTGGCTCTCAACTTTTCCATAATTCCCGCCATGCGTTCCATGCCGTCCAAGCCCTTGAACACGAGCGACTTGCTCGTCTCGTAGAAGTAACCGTACTTATCCCATATGCCTTGCAGTCTGTCGTATACAGTCAAGCCGTGGGCAAGGCAATAGCAGGCAAGCTCCGCGGTGAGCATGGACGCAACTACTGCGTCTTTATCTCTTGCGTGAGTGCCGCACAGATAGCCGTAACTTTCTTCAAAGCCGAACATAAAGGTGCGATGTCTGTTCTCTTCCCACTGCTTTATTTTTTCGCCGATGAACTTAAATCCCGTAAGCACGTCGTACACCTTTGCGCCGTATGCGTCTGCTATGCGGTTGGCAAGCCTTGTGGTAACGATAGTCTTAACAACAGCGGCGTTATCGGGCATAATCTCGCGCTCGGCATTGCGGCTGAGTACGTAGTCCATGAGCAGACAGCCTATCTGATTGCCTGTCAAAGTAACGAATTTGCCGTTCTTATCTCTCACCGCTATACCCATGCGGTCGCAGTCGGGGTCCGTGCCTATCACGAGGTCGCTGCCTGTCTTGTCGGCGAGCGCAATGCCCAGCGCAAGCGCCTCGGGCTGCTCGGGATTGGGGACGGTTACGGTAGGGAAGTCGGGATCGGGCAATCTCTGCTGCTCGACTACGTCTACGCATATGCCCATGCGCTCGAGCATGGCGGTTACGGGCATATAGCCGCTACCGTGCAGAGGAGAGTAGACTATCTTGATCTTTTTTCCTACCTCGGCAACTTCTTCTTCGGACAGGGACAGCTTAGCCACTTCGTCAAAGTAGCGGTTGTCTATACTGCTGCCTATGACGGTGATATTGTCGGATAGGCTGTAATTGTCCTTGCCTTTGATAATATCACGCTCTTGGGTTACTATATCTGCCATGGGGATATCGAAGTAGTCCGAGTTATCTATATACTTGACGACTTGCGCCGTAGCTTCGGGCGACATCTGCGCGCCGTCCTCGCCGTATACTTTATATCCGTTATATTCTTTGGGATTGTGCGACGCGGTTATCATTACGCCTGCCTTACAGCCCAGATGACGCACTGCAAAAGAGCACATGGGTACGGGACGCACGTCCTCGAATAAGTATGCGGCTACCCCTTGCGCTGCAAGCACTCTTGCCGTAACGAGAGCGAACTCAAAGGACATCCTGCGCGTATCATAGGATATGACCACGCCGCGCGCCTGCGCGCCCTCTGCCTTGATATACGTCGCAAGTCCAAGCGACGCGCGCGCTACGGTGTATACATTCATGTTGCCTATGCCCATGCCCAGCACGCCGCGCATACCTGCGGTACCGAAAGCGAGCGGCATAGAAAATCTCTCTTTAAGCTCCTTGTCGTCTTTGGCTAAGGATTTCAGCTCTTGCGCGTACGCCTTGTCAGCCTTTTTCGTCCATATTTTATATTGTTGCGTATAGTCCATACAATACCTCTCTGCGTTATATTATAAAGCACAAGGCAGGCTTTTTGCAATGATTTTTATATCTGCGGATTGATGAGGTAACAGTATGCGCCCGTAAACTTTCTGCATATCTCCAGATACCTTGGCGCGCTGCCTTTTGCCGTAACAATCAGCGCAATGCGCGCGGCGCAAGTTTCTTCTCCGCAAATGCGCCTCGTCTGCCTCGCTACGCCGCCGTTGCCGTCAAAGCACGGGCAATTAAGTCTTTTAGAAATCCACTCTTTCAGATAGCTGTAATGCGTACACCCAAGCACCGCGCTGTCAAAGCGCACGTCGCTCATGCTGTAGAGAGCTTTCGTAAGCGTCTTTTGCGCTCTAAGGAGCGAGGGATATTCTTCTTCAATCGCGTCGGCAAGTCCCGTGCAGTCGGGCATATGAAACGTCGCCCCCGTAAGCAGCTTGGAAAATCTGTCTTGCTTGAGCGTAAGGGGAGTGGCAAGTACGCATACGTTGCCGCCTTGGCGGACGGCGGGCTTTATAGACGGCTCTATGCCGATGAACGGGGTATCCGAATACTCCTTGCGCAGAGCGTCGATACATACAGCGGTTGCCGTGTTGCACGCTATTGCTATCGCTTCCGCGCCCAGCGCGGTAAGGGTGTCGCACGCTTTGCGCATATACGCGTGTATCTCGCTCGGCGTACGCGTGCCGTAAGGGTGTCGCGCGTTGTCGAGATAATATATATAATCTCCGCCGCCCCTTACCCTGATAATTTCCTTGAGCGTGGTAAGTCCGCCTATACCTGAATCTATTACACCGATGACCATATTATCAATGTATGCTTCACTTGGCGGTATAATGTGCGGCGCGGAGCGCCTATTACGTATCAACAGACCTTGCCTAACGATTTTTTGATAGCGTAAGCTATGTCGTTGCCGCATCGCTCGACACATAGGTCGATGTCGGCGGGCGTAAAGGCGTCGTCTATGTCTAAGCCGAGCGCTCTTGCAGTTATCACCAGCGGCGCGCCTATCGATATTACCGGCGCGCTGAGGTTGGCATATCCGCCGTTGCCGCCGCTTACGCCGCTTCCCGGGACTATGGCTTTATCTACTACTTGATAGCATGCGCCCAGTCTGTCGTAATATGCCGTTGCAAGCGTGTCTGTAAGGATAATGAGGTCGGGCTTGATTCTGCCGATTACGCCGTGTACTACGTCGCTGCTGTCTATGCCTGTGGCAATGCTCACTTGCGGCGCAATCAGCGAGATGTGAGGGGAGTTTCCGCCTGCGTCTATCTTGGATATCACCTTATTGCCCAGCGCGTCCGCCGTCATGCCGCGATTGCCCAGCCCTACTATAAGCACCTGCTTATATTTCTTTTTCTTTATTAGCCTTGCAAGGCATGTCGCAAGAGCTTCGCCTGCTTGCGCATAGAAGTCGCTTAGATTATCCCTGCCGCCTCTTACGGTTTTGTCCCTGCCTTTAGGCATGACGGTGTAGCATGTGCTGCCGTCTTTGGATTGAGCGGAAGTAACTTCGCACGAGCCTATCGGTTCCTTTTTGCCTTTTAAGACGGAGTACTGCGCCGCCTCGCATTCCAATATGCTGTATTTCATAACCCTATTTTTGCCCTTAAAACAAAATTTTATGATATAAACAGACTTTAATTGATTGCTTTATATACTGCGTTGTGATAGAATTGTTAAGCGAATAAATAACGATACACGTTAATCGGAGGTAAATATGCCACAGATTAAGTCTCAGAAAAAGAGAGTCATAACCAATCAGAAGTCCAACGACATCAACGTTGCTAAGCGTACTCGCGTGCGCAACAGCGTTAAGAAGTTCAGGGCTGCCGTAACCGCGGGCGACGTGGAGACGGCTAAGACTTTGCTGCCCGAGACGGTGTCTTTGATTAACCGCGCTAAGAGCGACGGCGTATATCATCCCAACACCGCGAGCAGGAAGATTGCCAGACTTTCTAAGGAGCTTGCCGCACTCGAAAACAATAAGTAATTAAGCGGCTGTATTATTACTGAATAAGTAATTGCGAGCACGGAGCAGTCCGTGCTTATTTTTTTGCATTAATAGATTGATATTGTATGCCGTTATCGGTACTGTATTATTTTGCATCCGATTGCGTCCTTTATTTATTAAATCATATATAATATTTATGACATTATGCAGTATGTTTTATGAGCTGTCTGCTCAACCAAGATATTGCATCCTAATAATTCATACGACAGATTAAATCAATTAGTTAACCAAGAAAAATTATCATAACCACTTAAGGAAAATTTCAAGTGCGTACATTAGAAGATTCGGGCAGACTGCGCATATGCTCGGGATACACGGTAGATAATTTTATGGACGCCGATACAAGCGGCTACTTATTGCAAGCAATAATCGATGTGATAGGCGCGGCGGCGAGAGACTTTCCGCAAGTCAAGAAGGTAATAAGGTGCGTGGGCATATCGGATAATATGATAGAGCGTTGCAGGGCGGAGCTTGACTTAGTTGGCGCAGACGGGGATAAGATAATAGCGCGTATCGGTATAACGAGAATGTCCGGCATGAGCTATCTTCCGAGGATTGAAGGCAGAGACAAGGCAAGTAAAATACTGTCGCGCTATTGCGGAATATACATGACAAGAAAGGTAGCAGAAAATATCAAAGACTACGAGGAGAAAATGAAAAGAAGTATATCTAAGGGCTGGATAAGCAGAGGCTCGGGGGATATAAGACAAGCTATAGCGCACGAAGCGGGACACGCAATAGACTATGCGCTAAAGGCAAGTGAGAGCGATGTAATAAAGCAACTGTATGAGGAGAACATGTACAGCATAAGTTTGTATGCGTCAAGCGACATAAGAGAGTATATAGCAGAGTGCTATGCCGAGTATGTTACAGGAGATAGTCCTTGCGATATCGCCGTACAAGTAGTAAAAGCAATGCAAAAATTCCTAAAATAATAAGTTGTATAAAATATAAAAAGATAGACCTATTAACGTAATAGGTCCTTTATATTTACTATATTATAATACTTTTGAGTGCTATAGGCAACACTAAATGCTATTTTTCGATCTAATATCAGCCTAAAAAATTCTAAATACTGCAATTTTGCACCATTTTTAAGCCGCCAAGGTGGACCTATTACGTTAATAGGTCCACCTACCAAAGACGAAAAATAATGTATTTTTCGGGTATAGGAATGATAGTAAGTAAAAATAAATTGAGTGTATTATTAATAGCGCTGATTTGCGCGGCAATGCTTAGCTGTGCC
>CAMWNK010000061.1 GCA_947175555.1 uncultured Clostridia bacterium
AAGAGCAAGCTCTTGCGCATATTTGCTACATGGTTCCCCTCGTTAGCTCCCCTCCAAAAAATGCGCCCGCGCATTTTAGAGGTTACGCTTGCAAAAAGCGTGGTTTTTGCGCGCTTAATTATTTCAATTATAAATATAAAATATAGTATTTTAGTTTTCTAATAAATCCCACTATTTTTATTAATAAGTATCCACAACTCTGCGCAAGCAGAATATCACTCACAATACTCCGCAGGAACAGCGAGCGAAAACGACGCTTTTCGTGAGCGATACCTTGAAAAATACGAGCGGTGCGAGCGAAGTGTTTTTATATTGGAAAGGGTGAATTTTTACGCGCTACTCTTATATGTGCTATCACTTACCTTGCGCGTAAAAAGAGGGGAAACCGTCCTCATAATGGACGGTGTCCCCTCCGCGTACCTGCCGATTAGAGGCAGTCTTTAAAGTTGTACTTTTAATTTGATATGTCTGCCGATAATCGCATTCGGCAGGTATAGCATCACATTAATATTGCCTCCACTACATCCGCTCGTGCTGCGTTGAGCCGTGCGCAATTTACGTCGCGCTCTGCTGCGGGGATATCTATCATTGTATCAAAAATGATATTGCAAGGGTGCGTGCCAAGCACGATTATCCTATCTGCGCACATGAGCGCCTCTTCTACGTCGTGAGTTACGAATATAGCCGTGCACGCAGGCGACTTGGTTGTTATAAATCGGGAGATGATCCCGCGCTTGACTGCGATATCGAGCGCTCTAAACGGCTCGTCCATCAATAGGGTATCTCCGCCGCAGGCAAAAGCGCGAGCAAGGGCTGCCCGTCCCGCCTCGCCGCCGCTTATCTTAGAGGGATACTTATCCTTAAGATGAGCGATACCCATTGCGTTGAGGGCAAAGAGCGCGGCTTGTTCATTAGCCTTCTTATCTTCGCCCAGCGCGTAGACGATATTGCCGAGCACTGTCTTGTTGGGGAGCAGTCTGCTCTGCTGAAAGACGTATGACACCCTGCCTTGACCGCTAATACTGCCCTCGAAGTCGACAATACGCGCCACCGCGTTTAGCAAAGTGGTCTTGCCGCAACCGCTCCTGCCCAGTATGCACACAGTCTGTCCCGACTCTATGACAAGATTAAAGCCGTTAAAGACGACGTCCGCGCCGTAATTTATACATAAATCCTTGATTTCAAGCATCTCTCCACCTCGCGCATAACTTAGCGATTAGGGCTACGCCGCCTTCAAGCAGCGCGGATAAAACAATCGCAACTATCGTCCACGCAAACAATATATCAGTATCAAGATACATATTACTCATATTCATAGCCTGACCGATGCTTATCGCCGTAGAAGACATCACCTCGCCCGCTATCGTCAGCTTGAGAGTAAGCGACAGCGTGGAGCGCACAGACGTGAGAATATCGGGCAAAACGAGCGGTATATACATCTGCGTAATCTGCCTTGTCATCGGCACGCCGTAGACGCGAGACATCTGCACAAGGCGTCTGTCCACGCCGTCGATCGCGCCGAGTATGTTGGTGTACAGCAAGGGACATATTATCACCACGCACACCGCAACAGGCAATATATTGTTGCTCACCCACAGCAGGCACAGCAATATCACCGACATCGTGGGCACGGCGCGAGAGATTGCTATCAGCGGCGAAAGCAGCTTGCGAACGGGCGAAAACAACGCCGCGCACACCGCTCCAATTAGCGCAAGCGCAAGCGATATGATATATCCCAAGAGCGTGCGCAGCAGTGTGAATCCCGCCGCCGCATAGAAGTCGCCCGACGACAGCAATACGCCCAATCCATTAAACGTTGCGCCTATCGACGGAATAATCAAAGGCTTGTGGACGGCAGCCGCAACAATAGCCCATATTGAAAATACGAGCGCGATTGTTATAAGCGGATACAGTACGCTAAGGAGCGCAACAGTATACCTGCCTTTCTTACCTTTAGACATATTACTCCTTTGACAGCCGCCCTAAGAGCGCATAATTCGATTATTTACCATTTACATCATGCCCAACGGGCTTATCCGCAATATCTACTACTGCGAGCAAGTCGGCGATGATAGATCCAAGTCAACCGATAGCGTGCAGCTAAAAATCAGTTGCTTATGCCGTAGTAAAAGCCGCTATCCTTTGCAGGGACGCTACCGCCTACCGCCGCAGCCTTGAGAGCAAATACCTTATTGAGAGTATCGAGATACTCGCTATAGCCGCTCTCGCTGCTTATGGCAGTAACAGAGACGTTGCACCTGCGGGCGATTGCTCCGTCAATGGTTGCGGCAAGCGATGTGGCGTCAAAGTTGCCCTTGATTGCCTCGTATGCCGCCTTTGCGCCCTCGTCGGTAACTATGCTGTCCGCATTAGCCTTTAAGGCGTCAAGCAGCGCCGCTATCAACTCGCCGTCTTTTGCCACGCTTGTCTTGGCGATGAGCACCGCCTGAGAATATCCGCCGCCGCACAGCGTCTGAAGGCTGCCCTTGTCCTCAAGTCCGTTCTTCACCGCCGCGATAGATACGGCAGGCTCGCCTACAATCCCGTAATAATCCGCGCTGTCTTTAGACTTAACCGCCCTGATTGCGGCCGCGCCGTCCGCAGCATAGCACAGCGTAACTTTGCCTGCCGCAGGCTGAGCCGCGGCGGTATCGGTGCTTATCTCATAAGCAATTCCGTTATCTGCAAGCAGACGCTCGAATATGAGAGCGGGCACGCTGCCCTGTCCGATACTGAACACAACCTTGCCCTCAAGGTCGCTTGCCTTAGTTACTGCCGCCGCATCCGAGCTGCCTATAAAATATAGGTTGCCGTGGGTTACGGTTGCGATTACCTTAATATCGCTGCCCTTATTGAACAGATTGGCAGCCAGATTGGACGGCACTATCGCAAGGTCGGCGTCCGCGGCATACTGCTGTATCTTATCCGAGCCGACGACGTTTGCCTTGATTGCGGTATCGCCGTGAGTGAATCCGCCTATAATGCCCGCAGCGGCAAGCGCGGGCGCGCCGTCGGGCGCATAGAGAGTGTACTCAGCCCCGTCGTCCTTGCACGACGCAAGTCCGAATACCGCTGCAATGCTCAGCGCAACAATGCACGCAAGCGCAAGTAACTTGTAGCCTTTCATATTATACCTCCGGTATTTCAAATGCCGTGAGCGCAGACTTTACGCTCACACCGTTTAGTTTTCCTAATTTTCCGCTCAATGCGGATATCGCCTCCGAGCTGCCCTTGACAATGACGGATATGGCGTTGATATTATTCTCCTTATCGGGCACGCCCATTCTTCCTACGATGATGTCGGAAAAGTCAGACAGCAGCGACTGCACCTTAGCAGCCGTATCCTTATCCGGTCTGAGCACTATGCCTATTACTCCCAGTCTCAACATTTTATTACCTCTCATAAAAAAATCCGCTCCCGACGATAAGCCAAGGAGCGGACATAATACCGCTTATTACACCTCGTCCTTGCACGACGCAAGTCCGAATACCGCTGCAATGCTCAGCGCAACAATGCACGCAAGCGCAAGTAACTTGTAGCCTTTCATATTATACCTCCGGTATTTCAAATGCCGTGAGCGCAGACTTTACGCTCACACCGTTTAGTTTTCCTAATTTTCCGCTCAATGCGGATATCGCCTCCGAGCTGCCCTTGACAATGACGGATATGGCGTTGATATTATTCTCCTTATCGGGCACGCCCATTCTTCCTACGATGATGTCGGAAAAGTCAGACAGCAGCGACTGCACCTTAGCAGCCGTATCCTTATCCGGTCTGAGCACTATGCCTATTACTCCCAGTCTCAACATTTTATTACCTCTCATAAAAAAATCCGCTCCCGACGATAAGCCAAGGAGCGGACATAATACCGCTTATTACACCTCGTCCTGCTCTCCGACAGCTCATCGATACGGAACTATTGATATTATTGTTATCAATCTTCGGAGTGGGAATACTCTTCCTCCTAAGATATAATGTCGGCAATCTATAAAGATAGATGCCTTATCTCAATCGCAATCTCTATCCGCGCTACGCCGCACGGCGCGCCGCAATGCAGGCGATGATTGCGTGATTATCTGCCTAAGCCTTTAAGTATGAGCTAAGCCGCTTTTCGCCGATTGCTCTACGTCAATATCGAGACAAACGGGCTAATAATCGTAGTATATCCTACTGCAAACTCGTTAAGCCAAGATAAAAACAAGACATATTGCTAAAGCGCATCGGCAGAGATTGATTGCCTTGCAGCCTTTACTCGCTATATTATACTGTAAATACAGACGCGCGCGTTAGTGCATATGCAACAGTTATGCCGCGCTTAAGCTCTGATTACGCCCTCTTTGACCGCCTGCGCCGCCACTGCGCGGGCAACAGCCTCGCCGACTCTGGGATCGAACGCCTTGGGGATGATGTAATCCGCGCTCAGCTCGCTGTCGCTCACAAGCGATGCGATTGCGTCTGCCGCGGCAAGTTTCATGCCCTCGGTGATTGCCTTTGCCTTGCTGTCCAGCGCGCCCCTGAATATCCCGGGGAAGGCAAGCACGTTGTTAATCTGATTGGGATAGTCGGAGCGTCCCGTGCCTATCACCGCCGCGCCGCCTTTAGCCGCCTCGTCGGGCATTATCTCGGGCACGGGGTTGGACATGGCGAATACTATCGCCTTATCCGCCATAGCAGATACCATCTCGGCCGTAACGGTATTGGGTCCCGACACGCCTATGAGGATGTCGCTGCCCTTAAGCGCGTCGGCAACGCCGCCCTTAATATTATCCTTATTGGTAATCTCGGCAAGAGAGGTCTTGGACTTGTCCATATTGTCCCTGCCGCGGTAAAGTATGCCCTTGCGGTCGACCATTATCACGTTGCCTATGCCGCAGCTAAGCAACAGCCTGCCTATCGCAGCCCCCGCCGCGCCAGTGCCGAGAATAGCTGCGGTAGCCCCCTCAATCTTCTTGCCCACGAGCTTGAGCGCATTCTTAAGTCCTGCGAGCACCACTACCGCCGTGCCGTGCTGATCGTCGTGGAATACGGGGATATCCAGCCTGCTCTTGAGAGCTTCCTCTATCTCGAAGCAGCGAGGCGCGGAAATGTCCTCGAGGTTAATGCCGCCGAACGTAGGCGCGAGATTGGCAACGGTGTCTATAATCTCCTGCGTATCTTGAGTGGCAAGGCTTATGGGGAATGCGTCCACTCCGCCGAAACGCTTGAAGAGCACGCACTTGCCTTCCATGACGGGCATACCCGCCAGTCCGCCTATATTGCCCAGTCCCAACACCGCAGAGCCGTCCGTTACCACCGCAACGAGATTGTGCCTGCGGGTGTACTCCCAACACTTATCGGGATCGGCGTTGATAGCCATACAAGGCTCGGCTACCCCAGGGGTGTAAGCCAGCGATAAGTCCTCCGCCGTCTCTACCGGCACAGACGAAATCACCTCTATCTTGCCGCGCCACTTCGCATGCAAATCCAACGCTTTACTCATATCCATATCTCCTTATTCCGCATTATGCGGCAAATTATCTTAAATTATTATATACCTAAATCGCTCTGTATGCAAACGCCTTAAGGCATTGCCTTTCTAAATAGGCGCGGAAATAATATATCCGCTCTGAGTGTCGTAGACCTCTCCTACCGACTCTATGCCTACCTTGAGCGTATCGCCTACCGACGCGTCAGAGGCGCAATAAGGTATCTTTCCGCTGCCTGTATCAATAGTGCATATGCGAGATGTTCCGTCGCTGAATACCTTGCATACTTTGCCCTTTATCTCTCCGCCCGACTTGACGTCGCCTGCGCGCACGCCCAGTACGGCGTAGCTGCCGTCATATACGCTGTCAATCAGCTTAGGCACAGCCACCCTGCTCCCGCAATAGTCGGCATACCAACTACCGCCGCTCTTAAAGACCTTAGCGGCAACGTATTTAATGTCGGGAAAGTCTGCAATAGACGCCACCAAGCTGTGCAAAGGGCGGGCGTGAAGCGCGGACATGCTGTCGCATTGCAGCATTGCGCCGTCCGACATGACGCCTATCTTATCAAACGACGCATACGCCTCGTAGGGACGCTGCGTAGCGTATATCACCCTGCCGCCGCTTGCTTTTGCCGCGGCTACGAGCGCGGAAAATACCTTGCGCCGCTCCTCAAAGGTGAGCGATTGAGGGAGCGAATCGATAAGATACAGATTGCTCTCCCTTATAAATGCCCGCGCAAGCAGGATGTACGCAAGGTGCACGGGATATAAATTCTTCACCTTTTCGCCGAGTAAATCGCCTACGCCGAAGAGGCGGATTACCCTCTCCAATCTCTTCCGACAGTATTCCTTATCCTCGCCGCGCAGCAGTAAAGGATACAGTATATTGTACTCCGCGCTCTTGCGCGCGATAAGCGAATCCTCGCCAAACGTATACGTGATGTTGCGACGCTTAGGCGACTCGCTATCAAGCGATACGCCGCCTATTTCTATACAGCCGCTCACCTTTTCCAGTCCGCACAGTCCGCGCATAAGCGTAGTCTTGCCGCTGCCTTCTCCGCCGAGCAAGCACATGACTTCGCCCTCTGATAAAGTAAACGACACGCCGCGCACGACGTCGCCGTATCCGAAATAGGATACGCTCAAAGATTTTACGCTCAACTCTCCGCTCAATGCCCTATCTGCCATAGCCCAATTATAACATACATATTGCCGCCTTACAAAGCCATACGTTGAGCTTAAAAAAAATATGATTTTTAAAACGAGGGGCACCAATTAAACGCCGGCATATGCTTAAGAGCAAGCTCTTGCGCATATTTGCTACATGGTTCCCCACGCCCACTCCCCTCCGTAAACGCATTCGCGTTTTCAGTGATATTCGCCTCACGGCGAGTGATATGTTGCTAAAGCAACGTGATATTTTTGCTGGCGCAAAAGTGATATTCTGCTGAGCATGACGAGGGGAAACACGTAGCAAAAAAGCACGGAAAATCCGTGCTCATTATATTATAATCCACCTATGAGAGTACGACCGA
>CAMWNK010000062.1 GCA_947175555.1 uncultured Clostridia bacterium
GTAGATAGGCTCTTATCTTAGAGGTCTGCGCAGGGGTTATAAGGTCTGTATCGGGCGTCTTGATTGCGTACAGATTGCCGCCTACCTTAAAGTAATCTTTGCCCTCAACGCCCTCTTCGTAGGCGCGCTCGTCCAACTCGAGCAAAAAGCTGATATCGTTATCGTCAAAGTCCTCGTCTATCTCCACGCGTCCCGCGCCCGTCTGCGTCTGTTCGTGCACGGCATACACGCCCTCGTACACGCCGTTGAGATACACTTCGACAAATTGCGTGGTAGTGGTGTACTTTTGCGTCTCGAATAGCTCGGCAAGGGAGTAGGTGAGATAGTTGCGCACAAGGCTCTTGTCGCAATGGTTGGCAATCAGCGTCCAGTCGCGCGCCGCGCCGTTGCCGAACAAGTCGGTTGCGGCGTCGAACTTTAGGCGGTAAGGCTTCTTATCCAGCGTCCAAGTGGAGTTGCCTCTGCCGCGTATTTTTGCCGACGCATCGATAAAGTCGTATTGCCCTGCGCCTATTACGTCTACAGAGCAGCGTATATACTCCTCCTTAGACGTAATCGGCGCGTCGTCTAAGGTGTCGAGCGCAATAATAGGCATGGCAAGGGCGTCGTACGTAAATATGGCTTCCACGCTTTTTCCCGCGCTATCGGACGTATCGTTGCGCGTAGGCGTGTTCACGCCGTCGCTCCAGCATACGAACTTATATCCCAGCTTAGGCAATGCAGTAATCTTAGACACGTCGCCCATAGCAAGATTGTCGCGGTGAATGTAGGTGATATTTTCGCAGTGCAGCGGATCGGCGGTGTAGGTGATAGACCACATCAGCGGCTCGCCGTATTTATCGAGCGTTTCGTCAAGGCACTCTACTATGTAATTGCCCGCGCCGCTATCCCACGCCTCGCCTTTATCTATGCTCAGCCATTGCGCGGCAGTGCCCGAGTAGATAATCTTAGTAAGTTTATTACAGCCTGCTAAGGCGCGCTTGCCTATCTTAACGGTGCTGTCGGGGATAGTGATTGCCGTAATCGCCATATCGCGGAAGGCGTCGTCGGCAAGCCCTATTACGGGCAATAAGTTGTAATAAGAGGGGATAACTATGTGTAAATCAATCGCATTGCCCGCCGACGTGAGATAGCACGCGACATCGCCGTCAAGGTATATCTCTTGATAGCTCAGTCCATCGGACACGGCAAGTATCTCGCCGCATACTGTGCAGCAGTGCTCCGTATCCCAGGTATGCGACGTCTTGGGCAATATTATCGTGTTGGATACCTCGCAGCCGTCGCGTCGGCAGGTCCTGAGCATGGCGCCTTCTTCTTTGCAGCTGGCAGGCGATATTATTTCCTCTTGCCAATCGTGAGATAGCGCGGGTATGACGTGCGGCTCTTGCTTAAGTCCGCAGTAAGGGCAGTCGATATATGAGCTCAGCCCCGCCTGCGTGCATGTAGCAGGCACCTCGGATACCGTATAGTGCTCGCCTAATGCCGAGATGATGTCCGACTTATCGTCGCACCTTATGCAGTGTCTCGACTTTTGCCCGTAAGTCAAGCAAGTGGCGGGGATATCTACGGTATAGGACTGTGAATATTCGTGCCCGAGGCAGTCGATTGCTCCCTCGTAAGTGTCGCCGCAGGCGCATTGATATACGCCTATACCCTCGGTAGTGCAGGTAGGCGCATTGACGGTGGTTATCAGATTGTATTCGTGCCTGTGTCTGCATGCGGCAAAAGCGCAGCTTATCAGGCATATAGATAGCACGATTAGCACTATACTACATGCCAATCTCTTTCTATCTCTCACAACGCGATTTTCCTCCCTATCGCAATAAGGCTTGCCCTCTTCTTATCTGCGCGTATGCGCCGCTATTAGGCGCGATGTCAAGCGCAGGCGATTGAGGCGGCAGCCCCATTACTATAGATTGATTATATATGCGCTATCCGCATGTATACTTTTCTTACGCTATCGCATACGTAATCTATATAATTATACTATATTAATAAAATAAATTCAATACTCACCAAATTTTTCCTATGCGCTCTTGTCTTTATAAGGGGAGCAGGCTGCTTATATACAAGGGGAGCGAGCAGACAAGCCTTTATGTAAGAGGAGTTCAGACAAGCCTTTATGCAAGGGGAGAACATATAATTATGCGGCATAGCAAAGGCGCGGACGATGTCCGTCCGCGCCCCATAAAGTAAGCAGATATCTCTATATTATACGCACAGTCTTAGGTTGGATTTATATTCCTGCTCCAATGATACGAGCTTTTTTGCCATCTCTTTTACGGTGGGATCGGCATTTTTATACTTAATCATATTGTCGGCTACCTTTCTTATGCCTTTATCGCAGCTGTTCATCATGGTCTGCGCGATGTCGGCGTTTTCGCTGCGCAGGGCAATTCTTACCCTTGTCGTCATTGCGTTCATGGCTTTGAGCATTGCGCTCACGTCCTTGTCCTCGCCGTTCAGTTTCCTCAATAGCTCGGACATCTCGGCGTATATTTCGCGGTGTCTGTCCCTGAATGTCTCCATTATATCCATCAGCTTGGGGCTGGTTACGTAATGCAGCGCGCTGTTTATGCTCACTATTGCCATCTTTGCGCCCATCTCGCAGCTGCGCATCAATTTTACACTGTCGTCCATATTTCCTCCGATGTTTTCAGTATAAGCAAAGTATAGCTTTTTATTCTCGGTCTTATATTGCGCTATTGCTTGAGCCTTAGAGTAAGCAATTTTGCTTGATTTTATTAACTGTAGATTATATAATTGATTTGCAGTGATTTTGATTTGCGATATATATAGCGCGCTATAGCGATATTTCGGCAAATTATATATTTTTATTATACAATATATATATCGTATGCGTATGCAAGCATTGACCTGATAATTGCTTGTCTTGACGGTTAATTGACGGATTGTTTAGCGATTCTTTATCATGCAGTGATAGTATGGAGTCGTATCCGCAAGGTATAAAATTGTTGAGGGTAGTGGGATGTATTGGTGGTTATCGCTTATAATTGTTATTCTGTACGCGGCAGAGACTGCGCTTATAGTGCTTTTGCGCAATAACAGGAAGGCTACATTATTGCTCGTATTTATCGTATCGGTAGTATGGTTTATTTATCAGAGCTGCGAGTACATAGTCTATAATATTCAGGGCAACGGGCTCTATCCTGTAGAGTTTTCTCATATCACTTACTTTATCATCGGCGCAACTATGCTCTCGGGCGTCAAGAAGATGCGCTCCTTTGCCAGCTATTGCGCTATGCTCACGGGCTTGGGCTTCTTGATAGCGTCAATCGCAGCGCCCGGCTCTATGGTGCACGACGCTAAGAGCCACCTATCGCTCTCGATTTCTATATTCAGACATTCGCTTATGTGGCTGTGCGGCTTCGGGCTATTCTTCACCACAGAGCGATTCCATATCAAGGATATTTGGATACCTGTGCTCGGCATCGCGCTCAGCTGCGCATCAATTTTACACTGTCGTCCATATTTCCTCCGATGTTTTCAGTATAAGCAAAGTATAGCTTTTTATTCTCGGTCTTATATTGCGCTATTGCTTGAGCCTTAGAGTAAGCAATTTTGCTTGATTTTATTAACTGTAGATTATATAATTGATTTGCAGTGATTTTGATTTGCGATATATATAGCGCGCTATAGCGATATTTCGGCAAATTATATATTTTTATTATACAATATATATATCGTATGCGTATGCAAGCATTGACCTGATAATTGCTTGTCTTGACGGTTAATTGACGGATTGTTTAGCGATTCTTTATCATGCAGTGATAGTATGGAGTCGTATCCGCAAGGTATAAAATTGTTGAGGGTAGTGGGATGTATTGGTGGTTATCGCTTATAATTGTTATTCTGTACGCGGCAGAGACTGCGCTTATAGTGCTTTTGCGCAATAACAGGAAGGCTACATTATTGCTCGTATTTATCGTATCGGTAGTATGGTTTATTTATCAGAGCTGCGAGTACATAGTCTATAATATTCAGGGCAACGGGCTCTATCCTGTAGAGTTTTCTCATATCACTTACTTTATCATCGGCGCAACTATGCTCTCGGGCGTCAAGAAGATGCGCTCCTTTGCCAGCTATTGCGCTATGCTCACGGGCTTGGGCTTCTTGATAGCGTCAATCGCAGCGCCCGGCTCTATGGTGCACGACGCTAAGAGCCACCTATCGCTCTCGATTTCTATATTCAGACATTCGCTTATGTGGCTGTGCGGCTTCGGGCTATTCTTCACCACAGAGCGATTCCATATCAAGGATATTTGGATACCTGTGCTCGGCATCGCGCTCATGATAGGCTTCTCCCTGCTGGTCCACAATAGGCTTATATACAAGGACTTCGTCAAGTGGGACGATATGGTAATCATCAAGATAGTGGAGGGCACTATACTGGGCTACGTCATGGACCCCGCCCGTATTACTATGCCTATAAGGGTATGCACGGTCATAGGTATATTCATCGCCGTAGCGGCTTCGCTTGTGCTGTTCTACTATGCCAATGCCAAGATTTACGATAAGCGTCTTGCCCGCCTTAGCGCGCAGGGCAAGAGCATATCCGACGTAGAGTACGGCATCCTCCCGCTTATCAGACGCCAACTGGAGAAGAGACGCGGTAACAATCCGGGCAATGCTTAGCAGTAATCACAGTGCTTAGACAGTAATCGATACGCAATATTATAGGCGGCTGCATTATTAGGCAGCCGCCTTGATTTTTTATTATATTAGTAACAATTAGGACTTATTTTAAGCAAGCATTACGCTCTTGGTCGTCTTTATGTTAACTGCTCGATTGTACATGTATTAACATAATTGATGATCATTTTTTATGATTAAGACCGCTATACGTATAAATATTTTAGTCCTTGAGTAATAATAAGTCAATATCTTAGCGCAAAAATCGGTAAAAATCCATATATTTCCTCGCAATTTTTCTGTCCGTGATCATCAATTATGTTAATTTATGTACATTTTTTCAGTCGTGATTTTGCCGTTATTCGACAATAAGCATGATAAACGGAACAATATCGCATTGCTCTCAAAAATACGTTTAGATAACTATAAATTGAGATTTAAGTTGTTTATACGGAGATATAATGTCAACTAAAAGGTATAGATTAATATCAACGTTTAGCGCTGCAATTATTATTGTCGCAGTATTGCTATGCTTAGCCTTTATTTCATTTGATAATAATGAAGTATTTGCTTTTAATGCTGATAATATGACGGAAGAAACAGTTGTTGATATCGGTGATATATTAATTGACGGCTACGCAGAGCGCACGGATAGCAAGGTATTTAATGAAGACGCTATGTCGGATTTTTATGCTAAGCTGACAGGCGATGCAGCAAAGAATACTATTGACGATGTAGACAATCTATTGCAAGATGTCGATGCCCTTACAGCTGCTGATATACGCAGTAAGAACGGTAATAAAGATATCGTACTCACCATGGACGGGCAGTCTTGGACTGTAACGCATCTTACTAAAGATAGGTCGGGCAACACGATAGCCACTCTATGGCTAGCAACCTCATCAGAGACACACAGTTGGGCTATTCGGACTGGCGGCAGCAATTATCCGTCAGCGACATATCCGTCGAGTATGTACAGCTGTAGTTATATCAGAGCAGATGGCTTAAATAGCGGCGGTAGCGGCTATGTGGCAAGCAGCGGCGCGACCACGTTAACTAAGCTAGCTCAGAGCCCAACTCATCAATATGCAAGGCTCACTATGCCGTCAGTAGAGGGCTCACTTACAGACTTTATAGTTAAGCCTGCGCAAGTGGCGTATCAAGAGACGGAGAATCATACGGCAGGCGGTAGTATAGGAGCCAGGGGTTTTACCTTTCCTAACGAGGCTTATGGCACGCCGAGCGGTACAATAAGGTGGGGCCACGCCAGTCTGGATTACAGCGCCAAGAATGGATATACGGAGTGGAAAGACGACTACATATGGCTTCCGTCTTTAACAGAAACAGGATATAGCACTACGGTAACCGGAATATGGGGATTATCGGTCAATCAGCGATCCAACTCCGCCAATTCCTGGCTGCGTTCCGGCACAAGTAACGCTTACGGTTTAGAGGTATTCATATTGAATGCGGCGGGCAATTCCTCTTATGTGAACACGCCAATTGGTACCTATGCCGTTCGTCCTGCGCTTCACTTAAATCTTGATAAGGCGGCGGAGTATAGCGGAAAGCCTGCGGTTAAAGAGCCTACAGACGTAAGCGTAGAATATAAAGGCACTTCTCTTACTATAGACGATATAGCGGCTGAGCAAAAGAGTTGGTATAATGCCGATAAGGTAAACGTTACTTATGAAAAAGAGATTAAAGACGCAGGTACATATAAGGCAAAGGCAGAAATCAAAGCAGAAATTGCGGCAACAGGGATTACATTTGCAGGTACTCCCGACGTAGATGCAGGCGAGAGCGATACTATTAGGTACTTTAACTTTACCGTAACCAAGAAGAAGATAAGTATAAAGGCAGAATTAGACAGCGGGGGACTGCCAACTGTAACGCTAAATAATGCAGGCGACGTGTACACAGGCGACACTTCCGACAACGGCCGCGCGCCGAACTTTGGCTTTACGTATAAATCAAGCTCGGGTGTAGAGTATGACACTCTGCCAACTGACGTAGGCACGTATACCGCCACGGCAAAGATGACAAATGAGTGCAACTACGAGATAGATACGGAAAACAGTACGTTATCTGTCATATATAAGGTAGATAAGAAGTCCGTAGATAAGCCTGCCTTATCAGGACAGGTAACTAAGCAGTATAACGGCGAGGCGCAGAGCTTTACCCTGCAAGGGGTAACTGCGGACGTAACGCTTACCCTGCCCGATGGGGTAACGTATACGGACGGCGCGCTTAGCGCAACCAATGCAGGCACGTATAAGATAACCGTATCGCTCAAGA
>CAMWNK010000063.1 GCA_947175555.1 uncultured Clostridia bacterium
ACTATATTCTTACCCGAGAAGTCATAGCTTTCCAAGAAGGTGGATATTATCCTCGGCGCCTGCGAGTGCCAGATAGGATAGCCTAAAAATATTACGTCGCACTTATCCATATCCTCGACTTTTCCGCTTATCGCGGGACGGGCGGAAATATCGCTTTGCTCGCGGTCTGCTCTTGAGTCGGTGTAATACTTGAGGTCATCGGCAGTGTAGGGCACTTGCGGCGTTATCTCATACAGCGTGCCGTGGGTGGCAGTTTGGACGTGCTTTGCTATCCCCTCGGTGGTGTCCGTACAGGAGAAGTAGGCAATCAGCACTCTGCTTGCGCCGCCGTTTGCGGGCGGCTTGGAGTCGCCATCATTGCCGCACGCCGATAGTGAGATTGCAGCTAACGCCATCAGCAATATACCCAATACTTTTTTGATGCCTAAGCGAGTATTCAATCGAGATAGATACGCCATATGCGGTCATTCTCCTATCTTTTAGCCTTGCGATAGCTATATCAATAGCTCGCCTTCACTACGGCGCGTATATCGTCAGCGTCCATGACCTTATATCCGCCGCTCATGATAAGAGTGCTCTTTACGATATCATCAAGCATATCCTCAGTTGCGCCCAGCTTGGAAATATTCATTACCAGTCCCAGCTTATTCATCCACGCTTGCATTGCGTCCAGACCTTGGCTGGCAATCTGCTCGGCGCTCTTTCCCTCGGGACTAACGCCCCATACGTTGACAGCGTATCGGGCAAACTTATCCATACCGTAAGGCATGATATAGCGGTAGTAGGGCATAGATACGGCGGCAAGCGTCATGCCGTGCGTTGCGTCGGTGTGCGCGGCGACTGCCTGTCCTATCATGTGCACCATCCAGTCGGTGGTTTTGCCCTTGGCAACGAGCGTGTTCAATGCCCAGGTCGCAATCCACATGATGTTGGAGCGCGCCTCGTAATCCAAGGGATTGTCTACGGCGATATCCGCGCTGTGTATGAGCGAGCGGAGCAGTCCTTCCATTATATAGTCGCTCGTGTTGTCGTCTGTGCCCGAGAAGTACTGCTCGAGTATGTGCGACATTATGTCGTATATGCCCGCAATCATCTGATACTTGGGCAGCGTATAGGTGAATTCGGGGTTAAGGATAGAGAACTTAGGGAATACCTTATCGCCGAACACGTGTCCGATTTTCAGCTTTTGCTCGTGGTTGGTTATGACCGCGCCGCCGTTCATTTCGCTGCCTGTGCCCACCATGGTAAGCACGCAGCCTACGGGGACGATGTCGCAAGTTACGTCCTCAAAGCGGATAAAATATTTATCCCACGCGTCGTCGTTGCAGTTGATAGAGACGGATAGCGCCTTGGCATAGTCGCATACAGAGCCGCCGCCTACTGCTAAAATCAGCTGCGCATCGGCCGCTTTTGCAATGGCAATGCCTTCATTGAGCTTATCCACGGTGGGATTGGGCATGACGCCGGCTACTTCGGTTACGTTCTTGCCGTTTGCTTTAAGGGCGGCGACTACCTTATCGTAGATGCCGTTTTTCTTGATAGAGCCGCTGCCGTACACGAGCAGTACGTTGTCTCCGTATTTAGGCAATTCTTCGTTAAGAGAGTCTATCGCGTCTTTTCCGAAGTAGAGCTTTGTAGGGTTGCAATAGGTGAAGTTTCCCAGCATAATAATATCTCCTTATCTTATAAAATTAGTACGTATAACTGTTTCGTTATTGGGCTTGTCGACGCCTGCTTTTTTGCCCGCGTCTATGCACTTGATTATCCACGCCATATTCCTTGCAAGATTTCTCATTGTCTGCATTCCCTCGAGGTCTTGCATTGTCTCTTGCGGCGTGTTGCCGTGTACCATATTCCAATACGTGGACGATATCACGGGCATTTGATTGATGGTGAGGTGCTTGCATATCGTATCCAGAGTGGCGGTCGTGCCGCCTCTGCGCGCGGATGCAATGACGGCGGCGGGCTTATGAGATAGACTCTTGCCTGCGGCATAAAAGAGTCTGTCCATTACCGACAGTATCCGTCCCGAGGGGTGAGCGTAGTACACGGGCGTGCCGAATACAAAGCCGTCCGCACCCCTTGCCTTATCAATCAGCTCGTTTACGATATCGCCGTCGAATACGCATTTTCCTTTGCCTGCGCAGCCGCCGCAGCCTATGCAGTCTTGCAACGGCTTGTTGCCGACTTGCACAATCTCAGTCTCGATATTTTCGGCATTAAGCGTCTTGGCTATTTCCGATAGGGCGGTAAAAGTGCAGCCGTTTGCTCTGGGACTGCCGTTGATAAGCAATACTTTCATCTTATGACCTCCGATATTTTGTATAAGCGTCTTGCTCTTAGGCAGGCTATCGCCTCGGATACTATTCGATTTAGCGGCGCGCCCTGCAGCGAGAGCAAAAGCTAACCTTTATTTTTATCTATATACCTTATTATCTTTGCAGGCACGCCTACGACCACGGCGTCTGCGGGCACGTCTTTAGTTACCACCGCGCCTGCGCCCACTATAGCGTTGTCGCCTATGCTTACGCCTTGCAGTATCGTCGCGTGCGCGCCTATCCATACGCGGTTGCCTATATTTACGGGTGCGGGGTACATATTGTCGCGCATACTGGGGGACATGTCGTGATTGATTGTCGCAATCACTACCTGCGGACCTATCAAGACGTTATCGCCTATAGTTATGCCGCCTTGGTCTTGAAAGCAACATCCCGAATTGATGAATACGTGCTTACCGACGCTAATGTTCATGCCGTAATCGGCGTTGAAGGGCGGAAACAGCGTAAAGCTGCTATCGACGTCCTCTCCCGTCAGCTCGGAAAACAGCTTACGTATCTCATCGGGCGACTTATAGCCGTCGTTCATTTTCACGGTTATGCTTCTTGCGCGCGCCGCCATCTCGTGCATGTGTCGGTGCATTTCGGAGGCGGCGATTATATATGCTTTTTTACGCATTTCTTGCTTGAAAGTTTCTGTATTCATATAGTCTTTGCACCTTACACCGATATTTTATAATTGTTCAATATATATGTCAAATGCTTATATCATATGCCTTACCTATAATTGACAGGCATACCTATACTGTGCTAATTTATTTAAGAGGAAGTTGATTATGGAACTTAGAGAACTCAAGTATTTTCTGGCGGTTGCAAGAGAGCAAAGCATCTCCAAGGCTGCCGCAGCGCTATACGTTACTCAGCCCAATCTGTCTCGGCAGATGCAGAATCTGGAGAAGGAGATAGGCAAGCAGCTGTTTATGCGCGGTACGAAGAAAATCACGCTTACCGAAGCGGGACGTCTGCTTGCAAAAAGGGCGGAAGAGATATTAGAGCTGTATAATCAGACCGAGGCGGAGCTCAATGCTCCCCTGAGCGATATCGGCGGAGATATATACATCGGCGGCGGTGAGAGCTATGCCATGGGGCTTATCGCCAAGGCGGCGCGCGAAGTGGCAGAGGAGTATCCCGACGTAAGATATCATCTGTTCAGCGGAGACAGCGCCACCGTTTCCGAAAAATTGGATAAGGGGCTTATCGACTTCGGCATCTTTATCGAGCCGTTTGACTTGAGCAAGTACGAATGTATGTGTCTGCCGCTTTGCGACACGTGGGGCGTTATCATGCGTAAAGACAGTCCGCTTGCCGCTAAGGAGAACATTTCGCCGCAAGATATCTGCAACGAGCCGCTTATCCTCTCGCAGCAGTCTTTGGGCAAGGGCGTGATTGCGGATTGGTTTCATAAGAGCTATGAGGAGCTGCGCATCGTCGCAACGTACAACTTGCTCTACAATGCGTCCTTGCTTGTGGAGCAGGGCGTAGGCTACGCCGTCAGTTTGGATAAGATAATCAATACCGCAGGCGATAGCAATTTATGTTTCAGACCGCTATATCCTCGGCTCAAGTCTTACCTTGCCATTGCCTGGAAGAAGTATCAGGTATTCCCCAAGTGCACGGAGATTTTTCTCAACCGCTTGCGCGAGATACTTGCGGGGTATAATAAAGAAAACTCGGCTGAGTGAAGCGCGGCGCGCAATCGTCAACCGAGTAATCGAACATAATATCGTTGCTTAATTATTGTTATCGCTTCTCAGTCGTCGTAATCGTCCGAGAATAACTTATCGAACTCGTCTTTATCGATAACAGTATCGTCATTGCTATCGCTTTTAGGCGAGGGATTGAGTATCTTAGCTTGCTCTTTGAGCATTGTGCTCGCATTGTCCTCGGTCGCAGCGCGAGCTTCTTGTATGCGCTGTTGCAGCTTATTGCGCAGGTCGGTAATATCTATATCGCCAGTATCTTCTACTATCGTGTCGAGGTCTTGCAGATCCACAACGCCTCTGCGGGGGCGGTATCCCGTAGACGCTGCGCTTGACTTAGGCGATGTATCGTAGCCTGACTCCTCGTAGTCGCCGTCGATAAGGCTTTGCAATAGGCTCTTTACCTCTTTCGCGTCTTCTATGGCGTACATATCCTTTCTGCGGCTGCTACCGCTTAGTCTCAGCGTGCCAGTGCCGTCGGACGCGCTCTTTTTCAGATACACGTAAGATAGGGTATGCAAAGGTATTACGTCGACTAAGGTCTTGCGCTTAAATTCTCTTATATACAGATTTTTGTCCGTTATGAGATAATACGCCGACTTATACGCTTTGGGCGCCGTCAGGCACAGTCCCAGCCACATCCATACCGGTATGAGGTGCAGCGCGAAAAAGGCCGATATCACAGGTATAACGAACAAGGGTATAGATACGTGATTGCTTATCAACAAGCCGATTATAGAGCCGTCGAATACCAGCCATATCAGCACTATAGGCAGCATGGGCAGTAATCTTGCGGCAAAGAAGGCGGATTTTTTCGGTTTACCCGCCCACAGTATTTTTTCGTTGTCGCCTATTCTCGAGGCGACGTCGTCGGGAGGGGCGACATATCCATCTGTTGCAATCAATCTATCGTAATTATCCATAATATTCCTCTTTTAATTCACGGATATGATAATACTTCTTTTATAAAGTTGTCAATATTTATATTGGGCTTAATAGAGGAGATAATGCTATGTCAGTGCAATATTTTGGCAGTAATTCTTTATTTTAGCAATTCAATGTGATAGAATTGAATTATCAAACCTTTTGCAGGCGGAGTATGGGCAGAGCTATAGACACCGACACATCCATGTACGGCTACGTGCTTGAGGGGCTTAAGGACGTCCCCGACAAGACGGTATTTTATTTCAAGGGCAATAAGATACTCAAGTCTCGCTTTCTTAAGGACGTGGACAAGTTTTGCTCTATTCTCATTGATTTCGGCGTGGAACGGGGCAGCGTTGTTGCGGTACATCTTCCCAATATCCCCGATGCGGCGATAGCCTTTTACGCTATCAATAAGCTCGGCGCGATAGCCAATCTTATTCATCCTCTTATGCCCGCAGTTACCCTTTCCGACATGGTGAGGGAAGCGGATGCAAAGCTGGTTATTACCTTCGACGGCTATTACTCCCGCAATGCCGAAAAGCTCGATATTACATGCCCCGTCATGATATGCAGGGCTAGCGACTATCTCCCGCCGCTCAAGGCGCTGTTGTATTCGAGGAGCGAGCCTAAGATAGAGTACGGCGGCAAGCTCGTATCTTACCGCGCGCTGATGAGCAGGGCGCAGCCCTATGGCGGTGCTATGTGCAGCAGGGGCGAGGATTGCGCCGCGTATATGCACTCGGGCGGCACAACGGGCACGCCCAAGACGATAGCTCTTTCCAACCGCTCGTTCAACGAGCTTACCGAGTCTCTTATTCACGTCATACCCGATTATGACTGCTTTAAGGACGTATCGCTGATGGTGCTTCCGATATTTCACGGTTTCGGACTGGGAGTGTGTCTGCACTCTATGCTTTCGCGCGGCGTAGAGAGCGTCATGATACCCCGCTATCGCACGGCAGAGGTGCTCAAGGCTATCGGCAGCAGAAAGGTTACAATCACCGCGGGCGTGCCGCTTATGTATAAGAAGATGCTCGGCGGGGGTAAACTTTTCAAGAACATGTCAGGCGTGCGCCATATGTTTTGCGGAGGAGATAAGCTCACCTCTGTGCTTAAAGGGGAGTTCGATAGCGCATTGTCCGCCGTAGGTAATCCCAATAGACTGCTCGAGGGCTACGGACTTACGGAGTGCGTTACCGTATGCTGCGTCAATAAGGCGGAGGACTATATCAAGGGCTGTCTGGGCTATCCCTTGCATGGGATAAAGATTGCCGTGCTCGGCGAGGACTTAGAGTTCCTTCCCGCGGGCGAAGTGGGCGAGATAGCCGTGTCGGGACCTACCCTTATGATAGGATATACCAATGCGGACATGTCGGATATATTCTTTATGCGAGAGGGCGTCAAGTGGCTGCGTACGGGCGACGTAGGCTATATAGACGGCATGGGCAGGCTGTATTACAACGGCAGGCTCAAGGCGGCGGAAAAGGTGTGCGGTGTGGTAGTATATCCGCAGGAGATTACCGAGGTCGTGGGCGATCTCCCCTTTGTCATCGAGAGCTGCGCCGTCAAGATTTGCGATAACGATAAGGAGTATATGCGACTGTATTGCAGCGTAGACGGAGACGAAGAGGAGTGCAGACGCGCTATAGCCAAGCATTGCGAGGATAAGCTGATAGTTTACGCACGCCCTAAGGAAATAGTATTTGTTTCCTCTCTTCCGCGCACTCCGGTGGGGAAGGTGGATGTGGGGAAACTTGGGGGAACGAGGGGCACCGCTTAAACGCGGGCAATGAGCATGGATTCCCATGCTCATTTGCTACGCGTTTCCCCTCGTTAGCTCCCCTCCTGAAAATGCTTTGCATTTTTAAGGTACCGCTTGCAAAAAGTGTGATTTTTGCGCGCTATCCTACGGAGTATAAAATGATAT
>CAMWNK010000064.1 GCA_947175555.1 uncultured Clostridia bacterium
ATCATAAACATAAGGCATAGCAATGCCGCTATGACGTAACCTGCGCCCTTAAAAAATTCTGCTGCCGTAAGATTGAGAAGAAAAGACATTACCACCTCTTGTCGGGACAGTCGATTAAATAACTCCTTGTAATTTTATCGGCTTCCAACACGGCGTCTATACCGCTGTCAAACGATTTTCCGCCTACATAATCAATACTCTTATTGATATAATATGAGATGTCGTAAAACTTTATAAGTCCGCGGCAAAAATAATCAACGAGTATTTCGTCCGCGGCGTTCAAAATCGCAGGATATACCCCGCCCGCCTTAGCGCACTCGTATGCGATAGCGAGGCACGGGAACCGCTTGAAATCTGGACGCTCGAATGTGAGCGGCTGCGCGCAAAGATCGAGCGAAGAAAATTCTTTATTTCCTCTATTGGGATAACCGAGCGCGTATTGGATAGGCAATTTCATGTCAGGATAACTCAGCTGCGCTATTATACTGCCATCGCTATACTTGACCATAGAGTGCACTATGCTTTGCCTATGTATAAGCACTTCAATATCTTGTGCAGGCTTATCGAACAGACGCATCGCTTCTATTACTTCAAAGCCCTTGTTCATCATTGTGGCGCAATCAATGGTAACTTTTTTGCCCATGTCCCAAGTGGGATGCTTAAGCGCTTGCGCCGCGGTAGCGGACTCAAGCATGTCTTGCGTATAATCTCTGAATGCGCCGCCGCTTGCGGTGAGGATTATCTTATCGCACTCTCCGCGATGCTCGAGACATTGCCATACCGCAGAGTGCTCGCTATCGACAGGCAGTATTGCTACGCCCTTCTCTTTAGCAAGAGACATGACGATTTCTCCGCCTGTAACGAGCGTCTCCTTATTGGCAAGCGCAACGTCATTGCACGACTCTATAGCCTTAAGCGTGGGAAGCAATCCGTCTATGCCCACAAGGGCGTTGACTACGACGTCGCACTTAATGCCTGCGGACTCTATGACGCCGTCATAGCCTGTAAATACGTCAAGCCTTTTATACTTGCGACGTATAATATCGGCGCAATTTTCGTCCGATACACATACAAATTGCGGAGAAAACCGACTAATCTGCTTATCAAGTAAATCGACATTGCTACGGCATACCAGTCCGCACACTTTATACTTGTCGGGATACGCAGCGATAACGTCTAACGTCTGCGTGCCTATCGAACCCGTGCAACCTAATATAGTAACAGACTTCATTACGCTCCGCATGCTCCTATAATCGCAAACAGCGCATATACAAGAGGCAACATAAACAATATGCTGTCTATTCTATCCATAAATCCGCCGTGCCCAGGAAATATCTTGCCGAAATCCTTTATTTCCGCCTTTCGCTTAATCCAAGATGCGGCAAGGTCGCCTACTTCGCTGAGTAATCCGCCGATAAGACCTACTGCAATATAGACGCCGAGAGAGCCGTATAAATTGCCTGCTATCAACTCTGTCCTGCCTACATTGCCGAATGATGAAAAAACGTTGCCGAAGTCAAAGAGAAGGAATACTATGACTCCGCCCATTATACCGCCGATAAGTCCGCCGATAGCTCCGCTGATAGTTTTCTTGGGGCTAATATTTGGACAAAGTTTCTTGCCCCCTATCAAAGAGCCCGTAAAATATGCCATTGTATCGGTAAGAATAGGCACAGCAAGTACGAGAAGTATGCCGAGTAAGTTGCCGTATTCGTGGTTGATAGGAACGAAAAGGTAGAACATCGCGAGCGGATAAACGGATATAAATACCGTCGTCATCAAGTCGGATAATGTATAACCGCTCTTGAACATGAATACCGACAGCGATAACATGACCGCCACAGACAGAGTGATTATTATACCTCCTACGCTCAAAAAGTAAACGCACGGATACGCTATCACCGCAGCGACTATGAGCGGCAACGGCATGGGGTTGAGATTAGCTTTCTTTAATGCGTTGTACAGCTCGTAAACTCCTACGCTACCGAACAGCACGGCTATCATGTCCGCAAATACCAAGTTAAATATTCTAAGTCCGAATATTGCTCCGAGTACCACAGTCAAAAGGCATATTGCCGTAATCAATCTCTTAACCATATTATCTCCTTACGCTTTCTTCAATCCGCCGTAACGTCTGTCTCTGCTGCGATACTCGCTTATAATTCTATTCACGGTCTCTTCAGTAAAGTCGGGCCAATAATCGTCAATGAATATGAACTCGGAATACGCCGCTTGCCATAGCATGAAATTGCTAAGACGCTTTTCGCCGGAAGCTCTCACAATTATGTCGGGATCGCACAAATCGCAAGTATCAAGCGCAGCATTGATATCCGATACGCTGACGCTATCCCTACCGCTGCTAATCAATGAATTAACTGCTCTTACAATTTCATCGCGCGAGCCGTAGTTGAGACCGATATTGATTATCGTGCCGCTATTGTCTTTAACGGCGTCGGATATCTTATCCAATGAAAGGCGTACGTCGTCAGGCAATCGCCTCAAATCGCCCATAAATCTCACTTGATAATTATCCTTAGCATACTCGACAAGCTCTTTATCCGCAAATCGCTTGACCAGCTTAAACAATTCATCTATCTCGTCTTGAGGTCTGGACCAATTCTCTGTAGAAAAGGCGTAGATAGATATTATCTCTATACCAATTGACGCACACGCCGCAATAACGCGCTTCATGGCATCGACGCCATGCTTATGCCCGTATTTGCGCGGCATATGTCTTGCCTTAGCCCATCTGCCGTTGCCGTCCATTATGAATGCTATATGCTTAGGTATAGACTCGTTATCCATATTACCTCATTTAACTTGAAAGGCAAGTTAACTTGCGTCAACTTGCCGTATTAAGTCGCTATTATCGATTATTACCAATCAGACGCTCAATATGTCGGACTCTTTGTCCTTAGATAGCTTATCGACTCTCGCTACAGCGTCTGCAAGCCTCTTATCCACATCTTTTTCATACGTGGCAAGCTCGTCTTCCGTGATAGCGGAGTCTTTCTTCATCTTCTTGAGCTCTTCGTTGATGTCGCGGCGCGCGTTGCGCAATACGACTTTACAATTCTCTGCCATCGCCTTGGTCTGCTTGACGTAGTCGCGGCGTCTCTCCTCGGTAAGCTCGGGGAAAATCAGTCTGATAACCTTACCGTCATTAACAGGCGTAATACCGATATTGGCAGCAAGAATAGCCTTCTCGACATTCTTGAGCATAGACATATCCCATACGCTGATTACGAGCATTCTTGCTTCGGGAGCGGAGATATTGCCAACCTGATTTAACGGAGTGGGAGTGCCGTAATAGTCTACTCTTACCTTATCCAATATCCTCGGATTGGCGCGTCCCGCCTTAATGGTTGCGTATTCTCTGCTCAAACTCTCGATACCCTTATCGAGTTTAGTCTCGAAATCGTCGAAATACAACTCTACGTCTTCGTTATCGTATGCCATATTAACCTCGCGTTGATTTATTATTATAATTATAACAGATACGACAATATTAAATCAATATTTTCAATGAATTAATGTGCCTATCTTCTCGCCGTTAACTACCCTTATAATACTGTCTTTTTCCTTAAGTCCGAAGGAGATTATCTTAATGTTGTTGTCCATACATAAAGATATCGCCGTAGTATCCATGACGTGCAGTCCCTGCTGAATAACTTGCATGTAGGTGAGCTCATCATACTTTTTAGCATTAGGATTAATCTTAGGGTCGCTGTCGTATACGCCGTCGACGTTCTTAGCAAGCAGGAGAATATCAGCGTTAATTTCCGCAGCGCGCAACGCCGCGCCGGTATCCGTACTGAAAAACGGATTGCCCGTACCGCAAGCAAATATTACTACGCGTCCCTTTTCAAAGTGATGAAGAGCCTTGCGCAATATATACGGCTCGGCTACTCTTGTGATAGTCAATGCCGTCTGCACGCGAGTAGGAACGCCGTGCGCCTCTAAGGCGTCCTGTACGGCAATAGAATTCATTACCGTTGCAAGCATACCCATATGATCGGCAGCCGACTTCTCCATGTTGAGGGCTTGACGTCCGCGCCAGAAATTACCGCCGCCTATAATAATACCTATCTCTACTCCGGAATCTTTAACGGACTTAATCTGCTTTACAATATAATCAAGCATGGACTCGTCAATGCCGAATCCTTTCTCTCCCGATAGCGCTTCACCGCTGAGCTTAATAATAACGCGCTTATATACGGACATAATTCCTCCTTATAAAAAAGGGAAACGTAAAAATGCGTTTCCCTTGACGATTAGCTTATTAATCAGTTACCCTTAGCTTTATTAATCTGAGCTTCGACCTCTGCTGCGAGATCTTCTTCTTTCTTTTCCAATCCTTCGCCCATTGTGTAACGAATGAACTTGGTTACGGTAACGTTGTCTTTCTTAAGCAAAGACTTGACAGTAACGTTGCCGTCTTTAACGAAAGGCTGCTCTATCAAGCATACTTCTTTATAATACTTTTCGATTCTGCCCATGATAATCTTTTCAATAATATTGACGGGCTTGGGCTTAGGCTCGTTGAGCGCTTGCGCCATAAGAATCTCCTTCTCGTGAGCAATCTCCGCCTCGGGAACTTCGCTGCTGTCCACGTAAGTAGGATTAGCCGCGGCAATCTGCAACGCAACGTCGTGCAAAAGCTCGTCGCCTGCGTTAGCGCTCGCCTCAACCATAACGCCTATCTTGCCGCCCATGTGGATATAAGAATCTACCTTATGGTTGCCATCGCATACAAACTTGGAGAACCTTCTTATAGAAATCTTCTCGCCTATCTTAGCAACAGTCTCATGCAACAGCACCTCGTTGGCTTTAACAACTTGGTCTACGTCGGCAACGTCGTTATCTGCAATATAAGCAGCAATAGCGTTGACGAATTCCTTGAACTGATCTCCTCTTGCGACGAAATCGGACTCGCAGTTGACCTCAAGCAGTACGCCTACCTTGCCAGATATATAAGAAGAAACAATACCTTGTGAAGCAACCTTATCCGCTCTCTTTGCAGATGTAGCCATACCCTTTTTACGCAATATCTCTACTGCCTGCTCCATATCGCCGTTAGACTCGGTCAATGCCTTTTTACAGTCCATCATACCTACGCCTGTCTGCTCACGCAACTTCATAACGTCTTTAGCTGTAAAACTCATAGTAATAATCTCCTTAAAATCAGTTAAGTTCGGTGGTTGCAGCGTTGTCTGCGGCAACAGCTTCGCTCTCTTCGGCGACCTCTTCCTCTTCGTCTACGGAATAAGCTACGCCTTCCTTAGCCTCGATTACGGCGTTAGCCATAATGCCTGCTATCAACTTAATAGCTCTTATAGCGTCGTCATTACCGGGGATAACGTAATCTACGAGATCGGGATCGCAGTTGGTATCGACAAGTCCTACTACGGGGATGCCCAATTTACGAGCTTCCTTTACGGCAATCTCTTCATTCTTGATATCTACAACGAACATAACGCCGGGTAATCCGCCCATGTTCTTGATACCGCCGAGATTGGCCTCGAGCTTGTCTCTTTCTGCCTTAAGTTTGGATACTTCCTTCTTGGGAAGAAGGTCGAACTCGCCGATAATCTCCATCTGATTGATCTTATTGAGTCTGTCGATACGGCTTCTGATAGTCTTATAGTTGGTAAGAGTACCGCCCAGCCATCTTTGGTTGATGTAGTACATTCCGCACCTTACAGCCTCGTCCCTGATAGCGTCTTGAGCCTGCTTCTTCGTACCTACGAAAAGCACGTTCTTGCCGTCTTTAACGCTGTCGCGTACGAAAGCGTATGCCTTCTCTACTTCTTCGACGGAAACTTCAAGATTGATGATATGAATATCGTTTCTTGCCTGATAGATGTACTTGGACATCTTGGGATTCCATTTCTTGGTCTGATGACCGAAATGCACGCCTGCTTCGAGCAGGTTCTTCATTGTAACTACTGCCATTGTAAATACTCCTTTTTGTTTTACTCTTCCCCGTCGCATCGTCGCAATGCAGCTACTGAAACCAGCATCAACCGTATCGCTACGCGTCGGGTGTTTATTGCTTTATAGATTATATCATATTATATTTTACAAAATCAATCGATTTATGCCCATACTAATGATATTAAGCAAGCAATTATTATATTATTTTATTGCCGCAACTACCGCAAACTTGCAATTAGCGTATATGCACTCTGCGGCGCCGAATCCGCAACTGCTCAGCATTTCTATTTCTTGCCTAATTGAGCATTCTCTGTCCAACTTTCTTCTCTCTTTCCATAGCATGATATCTTTATCGCTCAATCCGCTCCCCTTCAAGCTGCTTACCCAACACGAGTCGAACCAAGAGCTCATTACCGCGCTATCGGCGTTAAACTGATCGTAATTGACAAATATGCCGCCCTTAGGCAATCTATCGTAAATCATTGAGAATAATTTTACTTTATCCTCATCCTCTAAGTGATGTATGGACAGAGCCGATATCACTGTATCGAAGTCGTCTGAGGGTAAGGAACTGATATAATCAGTGATTCGATATGATATATTATCTATTCCCACAAATCTTTTCTTGGCGACTTCGAGCATCTCCTCTGCAATGTCTACCAAGACGTACTTGCTGTCGGGAAAATTATTATACCAAAACTTTGTCAGCAAGCCTGTGCCTGCGCCCAAGTCTATGACTGTATTAGGCTTATTGATGTTTTTTGCGATAAACGATGTGGCGCCATCATAAAAGTCGTCAAAGCAAGGTATAAATCTTTTGCGATTGACATCGTACTCATCTGCTATCAAATTAAACTGCTGTCTTATATTCATTACATGCCCTCAATCTTGCCGTATAGCGATTGCAATATTATTGAAAATAATATACTACTTATTCTACTG
>CAMWNK010000065.1 GCA_947175555.1 uncultured Clostridia bacterium
TAGCAATATTATATGGAATCGGCGGAATTGGAAAAACCGAGTTGGCAACGCAGTTTTTACAATCTTCGAATCTATTGTGTCCTAAAAAAATAGTTTTTGATGACGAGCAAGAAGTTAGTTTTGAAAATTTTTTATTAAAAATCGATTACAGTTCGGAAATTATAAGTAATTATGCCAATATCGTTTGTCTGAATAAGGATATGGCTAATAATGTGCTGCTTAATTCGGTAAAAGAGTTAAGCAGTGATGTAATTTTGTTCATAGACAATGCAAACGGATTGAATGAAAAATTTTTAGATGAGATAGTTAGTAAGCTCAATTGCAAATTTTTAATTACAACGCGTAAAAAACTTAATATTCCGCAAGATATTTTCAATAAAGAAATTTTAGAGTTGGATATTTCTTTTACTTTCGCAATATTCGGTTATTATTATTCGCGCTTGAAAAACGATGATAAATTGACTTTCGAGGAAAATATTCATAAAGAATTTTTAGGCAATACTCAAGCTATAATTTGGGTAGCAAAAATGCTCGAAGAACAGAATATTACGCTGCAAGAGTATTGCGATAAACGAGAATTGTATTTAAAAAATAATAACTTTAACGGCGATATTCATGGATGCGATAGGTTTGACACTGTCGCTAATAATCTTTGTGAGTTTCTTAAGATTACCGATTTCATGGATAACTTACAAGAACGTGAGTTGAAAAGGATTTTGCCAGTAATGGCAATATTCAAGCAATTCGGTGTAAGTGAGAAATATTTAATAGAGCGGCTTGAATTGAATACGTCAAATGAGTTTATTAAATTGTATAATTTAGGTCTTATCAATAGAGAGAAAAACAATGATAATGATTATGTATTAACTATGCATCCAATGGTTGAACGCGCGTTGATTCTGTATGGTTTAGATATGGATTTGTCAGATTGTAAAATAGTTGTTGATTATATACAAAAATTATTTGACTGTAATAAGATAAAGGCAGATACTTTGGATGACTTACGAGAATTATATATATCACTGGAAAATGTACATAAAAATATCACACAACAACCCCAGCTAAATCAAGAAAGTAGCAACGACACAGAAAAGAAAGAGTACTATATCGATCAAGATATAAGCGATACATTAGAAGATAAAAACAACGATGGAGTAGTAAATATATTAGATATTTTGATGGATGAGGAAAATACTCAACCTATTGTATTGTTTGATGCTGTTAATAAAAGAAAAATTTCTTTTGAACAAATAGCTGTAATACCTTATGAAGAAAAAACATATTGCATATTAAAGCCTATTGATAAAATCGATAATGTTGCAGATAATGAGGCGGCTGTATTTTATGTGCAAGAAGACGGAGAAGGCAACGCACTGCCTGTCCTAAAGGTCGAAATGGATGTTAATATTGCCCGTGATGTATTTTTAGAATATAATAAGATGTTATTTGATTATTTTAGGAATTCTATAGGTTAAAAGAAGTTAATTAAATCTAAAGAGATCATGAAGCACAAAAAGATTAATTACTCGCTATATTAGTTGAATAAAAAATACCTGACGTGCGTCAGGCATTTTTTATTTACTATAGTTACATGTGAGATTATTTTATAACAGACTTGCCGCCCATATACATGCGCAAGGGCAGAGGAATATTTATGCTGCCGTCCGCATTGAGATTGTTCTCGAGGAAAGCTATCAGCATACGGGGAGGGGCTACTACGGTGTTGTTGAGAGTATGGGCAAAATAGTTGCCGTCCTCGCCCTTAATCCTTATGCCGAGGCGTCTTGCCTGTGCGTCGCCGAGATTGGAGCAGCTGCCTACCTCGAAATACTTCTTCTGTCTGGGAGACCATGCCTCGACGTCGAGACTCTTGACCTTAAGGTCTGCAAGGTCTCCGGAGCAACACTCGAGCGTCCTTACGGGTATATCGAGAGAGCGGAAGAAGTCTACTGTATTATTGTACAGCTTCACAAACCATTCTGCGCTGTCTTCGGGCTTGCAGATGACTATCATCTCTTGCTTTTCAAACTGATGTATGCGGTATACTCCGCGCTCCTCGATACCGTGAGCTCCTACTTCTTTACGGAAGCAAGGCGAGTAGCTGGTGAGTGTCTGCGGGAGCTTGTCTTCAGATAGAATTGTATCAGCAAATCTGCCTATCATGCTATGCTCGGACGTACCTATAAGATACAGATCTTCACCCTCTATCTTATACATCATATTTTCCATTTCGGCAAAGCTCATTACGCCTGTAACTACTGACGAGCGTATCATGAAAGGCGGTATGCAGTAGGTGAATCCTCTGTCTATCATGAAGTCGCGGGCATAGGAGAGTATTGCAGAGTGCAGTCTTGCTATATCTCCCGTAAGATAATAAAAACCGTTGCCGCTCGTCTTACGCGCGCTGTCAAGGTCTATGCCTTGCAGACGCTCCATGATGTCTACGTGATAGGGGATTTCGTAGTCGGGGACGATTGGCTCGCCTATGCGCTCAAGCTCCACGTTTTCGGAGTCGTCTTTGCCTATGGGGACGCTGTCGTCTATGATATTGGGGATGACGAGCATACGCTTGCGTATTTCGCTCTGCAACTCGCCTTCCTTGACCTCAAGGTCGGCTAGCTCTTGAGCCATGGCGGCTACCTGACGCTTGGCTTCCTCCGCGCCTGCTTTGTCGCCTTTAGCCATCATGCCGCCTATCTGCTTGCTGATTACGTTGCGTTGCGAGCGCAGATAGTCGCCGCGTGTCTTTGCGTCGCGGAATTGCTTATCGAGGTCGATTACCTCGTCTACGAGTATTATCTTCTCGTCTTGAAACTTCTTTTTTATGTTGTCCTTGACAGCTTGAGGATTATTCCTTACGAATTTTATATCCAGCATTATTTATCTCCTTATTTTGCTACGATGTTGACTAATCTTTTAGGTATCACTACTACTTTTACTACTTTCAGTCCTTGTGTGGCTGCGATAATTGCCTCGTTGCTTAGAGCTATTGACTCTATAGTCTTGTTATCCGAGTCCGAAGGCACTACTATCTTGCACTTAATGCGGCTGTTGACCTGTACGGCAAGCTCGTACTCATCTTTCACAAGCGCGCTTTCGTCGCATACGGGGAAGGCGCGTCTGTATATCGGATATGCGCCCTTCAACATGCTGTTGAACTCTTCCGCTACATGCGGAATAAAGGGGGCTAATAGCAATACGAGCTTTTCTATGCAGTCTTTGAATATATACAGATTCTTGTTGGCGACCTCGCTGTCGTACTTGTACAGCGCGTTGACAAACTCCATCAGTCTTGCCACCGCGGTATTGAAAGAGAAGTTTTCCATATCTTCCGTAACGCGCTTGATAGTATAGTTGCAGGTGTAGAGCAGTTCTTTTTCCGCCTTGCCGCGCTCCTTGTCCTTGGGCGCGGATATCTCCGTCGCTTTTACGACCAGTCGCTCTATACGCTCCAAGAATTTCACAATGCTCTCAATACCCGAGCTGTTCCAAGGACCGCCGTCTTTATACGAAAAGCCGAACATTAGGTACAGTCTGAACGCGTCGGAGCCGTACTTGGAGATGTATTCGTCGGGAGAGACCACGTTGCCCCTCGACTTGGACATCTTATATCCGTCGGGACCGAGTATAGTGCCTTGATGTACGAGCGAAGTGAACGGCTCGTCAAACTTAAGGTATCCGAGATCGCGCAGCGCCTTGGTGAAGAATCTTGCGTACAGCAGGTGCATACAGGCGTGCTCTGCGCCGCCGATATATTTATCTACGGGCAGCATGGCGTTGATGATGTCGGGATCGAAGGCTGCCTTATCGTTGTGCGCGTCGGGATAGCGCAGATAGTACCAAGAAGAGCATACGAATGTATCGAGCGTGTCGGGATCGCGTCTTGCAGGCTGTCCGCACTTGGGACAGGTGCAGTTCATGAATTCCTCGCTCTTGAGCAAGGGGGATGCTCCGTCGGGGGCAAAGTCTACGTTATAAGGCAGCTTTACAGGCAAGTCGCTCTCGGGTACTGCCACTTCGCCGCAATGCGGGCAGTGAATGATAGGTATGGGGCAGCCCCAATATCTCTGTCTCGATATGAGCCAGTCGCGCAATCTGTAATTGGTCTTGAGCTCTCCCGCGCCTTTGCTCTCCAGCCATTTGATTACGGCGACTCTGCCTTCTTCCGACGTCATGCCGTCGAACTGTCCGCTGTTGACCATTATGCCGTAGTCGTGATAGGGGAGCTCGTCGGGCGAGCCGTCCTTGCTCTTGATGACGCGCTTGATTTGCAGATTGAATTTTTTAGCAAAGTCGTAGTCTCTCTCGTCATGCGATGCAACGCCCATGACCGCGCCTGTACCGTAAGAGTATATAACGTAGTCGCCTATCCATATAGGCACGCGCTCGCCGTTGACGGGATTGATGCAGTATGCGCCGGTAAAGGCTCCCGTCTTTTCTCTGCTTGAGCTCATGCGGTCTATTTCCGATACCTTAGCGCATGCGGTCTTGTATTCTTCGACGGCTTGTCTGCACTCGGGAGTTGTAATCTTATCTACTAAAGGATGCTCGGGCGCAAGTATGACGTAAGATATACCGAATGCGGTATCTGCTCGAGTAGTGAATACTCTGAATTTATCTCCGCTCTCGCACGTGAATTCTATTTCTCCGCCGACGCTTTTGCCTATCCAGTTGCGCTGCATAGCCTTGGTCTTTTCGGGCCAGTCCAGATTGTCCAAGCCGCTGAGCAGCTCGTCTGCGTAAGCTGTTATCTTAAAGAACCATTGCGTAAGATTTTTCCTTATTACTGGCGAGCCGCACCTGTCGCAAGTGCCGTCGTCCTTGACCTGCTCGTTGGCGAGCACGGTATTGCATGACGTGCACCAGTTGACAGGAGCTTCCTTGCGGTAGGCAAGTCCCGCCTTGTACAGTTGCAGGAATATCCATTGCGTCCATTTATAATAGTCGGGCATACAGGTCTTGACCTCGTAGTCCCAATCGAACATGCCGCCCATCTCTTGCAACTGCCTTTCCATGGTGGCTATATTTTTTACTGTAGAATCCTCGGGGTGGATGCCTGTCTTAATAGCGTAATTTTCCGCAGGGAGTCCGAATGCGTCAAAGCCCATCGGCTCGAATACTTCGTAACCTTGCATACTTTTGAAACGGGCATAACTGTCGGACGGTCCGAAATTATACCAGTGTCCCACGTGAAGTTTTGCTCCCGAAGGGTAAGAAAACATTTCGAGCACGTATTTTTTCTTGTCTATTTTGCTCTTGTCGAAGGAATAAGCCTTATCTTCCGCCCATTTTTTTCGCCATTTCTTTTCGATGTCTAAAAAGTTCATTATTAGCTCCGATAATTAAAGTATATTAATTATATATCTATATAAAGCGGCGTGTCAAACTTTTATCGCAAAGGCAAGCGCGCTTAGAGCGCTTTTATTGCCAATATAACGGGGGTTATGTTATAATCGGGGTATGTATGACGCGATTATTATAGGAGGCGGCGCGGGCGGAATAGTATGCGCCTTGCAATGCGCGCTCGGCGGAAAAAAGACGCTGCTTATCGAGGCGGGAGAGCGTATTGGTAGAAAAATACTTGTCAGCGGCAACGGCAGGTGCAATCTGTCCAATACTGCTGTGGGCGCTGATAAGTACAATGCGCCCAAGTTTGTTGCGCCCGTGTTGGAGAGCTGGGGATGCAATAAGGTGCTCGATTACTTTGCCACGCTGGGATTGCTGTGCCGCACGGACGGCGAGGGACGCGTATATCCTCATAGCATGAGCGCGGGCAGCGTGCTCAACGTGCTAAGCGACAGCCTGAATAATAGCGGCTGTAACGTGTTGCTCAATGTGAAGGCTACGGATATTGTCTTTTCGGGCGGGGCATATCGCGTAATTACCGATAAGGGCGAATTTACGGCTCGCTCGCTCGTGCTTGCATGCGGCGGTATTGCGGGAGGCGGTATTAACTCATACGGCATAGTAGATAAGCTGGGTATACCTATCACACCGTTCACACCCGCCCTAACTTATATAAAAACGCCTATTTTCAAGGGATTGAAGGGCGTGAAGGCAAAAATAAAAGCGCGGATAAAGTGCGGCGATACGCTAAAGTGCTGCGACGGAGAAATACTATTCCGTGATGACGGAATATCGGGTATAGCGTCGTTTTGGATGTCGACGTTCATTGCAAGATACGGCAGCGGAGAGATAGAGCTGGATTTTGCACCCGAGTACTCTTTGGACAAGCTGCTTAGTGTGTACGGCGGCAAGCGCGCGGACAGCTTAAGAGGGCTGTTGCATAAGGCGCTCAGCGACAGACTTATCGCTATATGCCGCAGCGATAAAGCCGACGACGTTATTCCTATGATTAAGAGCTTTAAGTTTTCACCTATAGGATTGGGTGGGATGAGAGACGCGCAGGTTACGTGCGGCGGATTGGACTTAAAGCGTTGGGATAATAAGAGTTTGCAATCTATAGATTATCCGCGACTGTATTGTATAGGCGAGATGCTCGATGTAGACGGAGAGTGCGGTGGATATAATTTGCATTGGGCTTGGGCATCTGCTCTTGCGGTATCACGGGAGATAACGGATGATTAGGATAAGCGGATTGCGCTTCAGTGCAGACGGCATTGCCGATATAAGGCAGATAGCGGCTAAAGCCCTCAATATGAGCTCAGCCGAAATACAAGACGTATGTATTTTGCGCAAGAGTCTCGATTGCAGACGCAAGAGCTGTCACTAATAAACATAAGACGCTGCCGACGAATAGAGAGGTGT
>CAMWNK010000066.1 GCA_947175555.1 uncultured Clostridia bacterium
AATTGCGAGGAAATATATGGTTTTTCGCCGATTTCCGCGTTAAGATATTGACATACAATGTGATAAAGACTAAAATATTAATACAATTATCGGCTACAGATTGAAGAAATGATCATCAATTATACTAATACATGTACACGTATATGTAGCTAAAAATACTAAAAAATGGGCAGCCGCAAGACTGCCCTTAATTAATTATGCGATTAATTAACGCAGTTATCTACTATACAACTACTTAATTGCGCGCCGAGCGGCAGCTATATAATCGGCTGCCGCGGCAATGCTGTCTCTGCCGCAATTACTTATAATAGTAACTATAGCAGAGGGGATAACTATTCCGCCTGCATGCTGCATGAGGCTACTCGTAAGCTCACTGTCATAGCAATCGGCATTGATTACGCACGGTATATCGCAAGCAGAAGCTATACGGGATATAGCCGATAGCTGCGCTATACAATCGCACTCATCGGGCGACATATAGCAATTAATAAATCCCTCTGCCTGCTCCGCAATAGTAATAGCTCTGTCAATAGATGACAGCGATACCGAGGATATATAATCTATCCCCTTATCTGCACATGCGCTCCTAAACTCCGCGCTCTCCTCGTGCGGTACGTCTTTAAGTATAAGGGCATCTATGCCGCTATCTCGCATACTGTCTGTAAAGTTATCTATACCGCGCGATAACACGCTATTAGCATAAGCAACCAGTACAAGCGGCGTATCTACTCGAGCGCGTACGCGCTTAATCATACCGAATATATCCGCTGACGTAATGCCTGCGCCGAGCGCGCGGCTATTGGACTCAATCAATGCAGCGTCCTCTGCTACGGGGTCTGAGAAGGGGATGCCCAGCTCTATTATATCAGCGCCCGCCTTACATAATGCAACAATGAGCTGCTCGCTGACAGCCATATTCGGGTCGCCGCAAGTTACGTACGGTATAACCGCCTTAGCGCCTAATAAAGCCTTATATATATTACTCATGTATGTCCTCCCCGCGATATCTCGCTATAGCCGCGCAGTCCTTATCGCCTCTGCCCGAAATATTGACTACGATTATCTTATCCCGCATATGCGGAGCAATGCGCATGACGTGCGATAGCGCGTGCGAGCTCTCTATTGCGGGGATAATGCCCTCCGTCCTCGATACATACTCGAATGCCTCTACCGCCTCATCGTCTGTAACGGGCACGTATTGCGCCCTGCCGCTCTCATACAAATAAGCGTGCTCCGGTCCTATACCGGGGTAGTCGAGCCCCGCCGATATTGAGTACACGGGGGCTATCTGCCCGAAGTCGTCCTGACAGAAATAGCTCTTCATGCCGTGGAATATCCCCACTCTGCCCGTAGATACCGTAGCTGCGGTCTCTTTGGTATCTATACCTCTGCCCGCTGCCTCGCAACCTATCAGCTTAACCTGCTTATCGTCTATGAAGTGATAGAAGGCGCCCATTGCGTTAGAACCGCCGCCCACGCACGCGACCACCGCGTCGGGGAGTCTGCCCTCGGCGGCGAGCATCTGGCTCTTAATCTCACGGGATATTACCGACTGGAAGTCTCTCACCATCTCGGGGAAAGGATGCGGTCCCATGACCGAGCCGAGCACATAGTGCGTATCCGATATGCGCCTTGCCCACTCGCTCATCGTCTCGGATACAGCGTCTTTAAGCGTGGCGGTGCCGCTATCCACCGCGTGTACTTTAGCGCCGAGCAGACGCATCTTATATACGTTAAGCGCCTGTCGCTCGGTATCTACCCTGCCCATGAATACCTCGCACTCCATACCGAAGAGTGCCGCAGCGGTAGCCGTAGCCACGCCGTGCTGTCCCGCGCCGGTCTCTGCAATAACGCGTCTCTTTCCCATCTTCTTGGCCAGCAACGTCTGACCCAAGACGTTATTAATCTTGTGCGAGCCGGTATGGTTCATATCCTCGCGCTTGAAGTATATCTTGGCTCCGCCGAGGTCTGCGCTCATCTTAGCGGCGTAGTACAGCGGAGACGGTCTGCCTGCATAGCCGTTGAATAGAGACTGCAACTCATTATTAAAGTTAATATCGTCCTTATAAGTCTTATATGCCTCGTTGAGCTCGCACAGCGCGCCCATGAGCGTCTCGGGGACGTATTGTCCGCCGTATATTCCGAACCTGCCTTCTGTCATATCTCACCTCTTATATAGATGCTTATATATTGTCCTGCTATAGTTAAGCGCCGCAGCATGGCGCATATATGTTGCATAATCTGTCTCTGCCTTGCGCCGCATTGCTCTCGCCGCCAATACGTCAGACTACTTAAGCAAACAAAAATCGCCCTTGACATTAAGCCAAGGGCGAAATAATTCCGCGGTGCCACCTTGATTTATAACTCATTAAAGATCCAACAATCTCTTAGCAACTGACGTATGCGCACGTCGATACATTAAATATCGCCCTCTGCAGTCCATATTATTCGGGAGCAAGCATCGGGCTTCCACCGTCCCCGACTCTCTGTAGCTCGTCATCGTCGATTTTTTTCTGCTTCAACGGTTTATTAAGTTAATACTATTATATTACCGCAATATAGCTTTGTCAACTTTATATATTAATTGCTCATACTAATTTACAGCTTACCTTACAGGTGTCTTGACAGCAGGAGCACGCTGTGCTATAATTGTGAGCAATAAATAATATGTCGAAATATAGGCAAGATAAATTATAATAATGAATACCGATATACTCATCGTAGGAAGCGGATGCAGCGGTCTATACTGCGCTCTGCAACTTCCGCGAGATATGAAAATCACCATTATCACCAAGTCGGACGTAGAGCTTAGCGACTCTTTTCTCGCGCAGGGCGGAATGTGCATGCTGAAAGAAGAGTCGGATTATGACAGCTACTTCCAAGATACTATGCGCGCGGGACACTACGAAAACGATACTACTTCCGTAGATATCATGATAAGGAGCTCGCGTGAAGTGGTTGATTATCTGATAAACTGCGGCGTAGACTTCCAAAGAGACGAGCAAGGCTTACTTGCATATACGCGCGAGGGCGGACACTCTAAAAACCGTATAGTATTCCATAAAGACATCACAGGTAAGGAAATTACGAGCAAGCTGCTTGATAAAGTAAGGGAGCTGAGCAACGTTTCGATACTCGAGCACACTACCCTTATGGACATCGCTTGCAAGGACAACGCCTGCCTCGGCGCAGTCATACGCAAGGCAGACGGCGAAATAGAGGGCGTAAGCGCTAAGTTTACCGTGCTCGCAACCGGCGGCATAGGCGGACTGTTCAAGCGCTCAACCAATTACCGCCACCTCACGGGCGACGCCGTAGCTATCGCCATCAAGCACGGCGTGGAGTTGAAAAACGTCAACTATATTCAGATACACCCCACCACTCTCTATTCTCCGCACGATAGCGACAGAAGTTTCTTGATATCGGAGTCTGTACGCGGCGAGGGCGCAAAGCTGTATGATAAGAATATGAATAGATTCGTCAACGAGCTGCTCCCCAGAGATCAGCTCACCGCAGCCATATACGAACAGATGCGTAAGGATAATACCGAATACGTGTGGGAGGACCTTAGGACAATACCTATCGACGAGCTCAACAGCCACTTCCCCAATATCGTGGCGCACTGCTCGAAAATGGGCTATGACGTAACTAAAGAGTGCATACCCGTAGTGCCTGCCCAACATTACTTTATGGGCGGGATAAAGGTGGATTACAACAGCAAGACGTCTATGGACCGTCTGTACGCAATAGGCGAAACCGCCTGCAACGGCGTACACGGCAAAAACCGCCTTGCAAGCAACTCTCTGCTCGAAAGTCTCGTATTCGCGGGGCGCGCTGCCACCGACATGCAGTATAATGCCCCTAAAGTGAGCGGACAAGCTGACATCGCAATAGATAATATAGAGGCATACCGCGATGAAGGGGCGCTGAGAGAGAGCTATCGCAAGCTGATAGAGGACGAGCTTGCAGCGGCAGGCAGCGAAAATATATTGCAATAATATTAACGATATAATAAGGAGCGAGGATTATGTACGATCCGATTACATTAAAACTTAACGTAGATCCGCTGATATTGAGCGCGCTGCGCGAGGATATAACCAGCGAGGACGTTACCACCAACAGCGTCATGCCCAAGGCAAGCCAAGGCGAAGTAGACCTAATATGCAAGCAGGACGGTATAATATGCGGCTTGCAGATTTTCGAGAGAGCATTTACGTTACTTAACGAAAATACGCAGGTAGAGTTGTACGCCGAGGACGGCGACAGCGTAAAGGCAGGTCAGCTCGTAGCAAAAGTTCGCGGCGATATCAGAACGCTGCTGTGCGGAGAAAGGACCGCCCTCAACTATCTTCAGCGCATGAGCGGCATCGCCACATATACCCACTCCGTCGCTCAGCTGCTAAAGGGCACGTCGATTAAGCTGCTCGATACCAGAAAGACTACGCCTAATAACAGGATATTCGAAAAGTACGCCGTGCGCGTGGGCGGGGGCAACAATCACCGCTATAATCTCACCGACGGCGTATTGCTTAAGGACAATCATATCGGCGCGGCAGGCGGCGTAAAGCAAGCTGTCGCTATGGCAAAAGAATACGCGCCTTTTGTCCGCAAAATCGAAGTAGAGGTAGAAACTCTCGATATGGTAAAAGAAGCCGTGGACGCAGGAGCGGACATAATCATGCTCGACAATATGAGCCATGAGCAGATGAGAGAAGCTATCGCTTATATCAACGGCAGGGCGGAAATAGAGGTGTCCGGCAACGTAACCAAAGAAAATATTGCACGGCTTGCGGATCTCGGCGTAGATTACGTATCAAGCGGAGCTTTGACACACTCTGCGCCCATAATGGACCTCTCTCTCAAGAACTTGCACGCAATATAATAAAGGCGAAGTAATGAACGGCGAAGAAAGAAGAGCTCAACTGATAAAAATCCTATCGGAAAGCGACTGCCCTGTATCGGGCACGGTGCTTGCGCGCAAATTGCAGGTTACAAGGCAGGCAATAGTGCAAGACGTCGCGTTGCTCAGGGCCAACGGCGAGCAGATATTTTCCGCAAGCCGCGGCTACGTACTGATAGGGAAAAACGAATGCGAGAGAATATTCAAGACAATTCACTCCGACGAGGACGTCGAGCAAGAGCTGACGCTGATTATCGACCTCGGCGGCAAGGTGAAAGACGAATTCGTGTATCATAAGGCTTACGGCGTGGTCAAGGCGGATATGAATATCCGCTCGCGCAAGGATATAGCCGAATTCTTACACAACATCAACACAGGTAAATCCAAGCCGCTTAAGAACGTAACCTCGGGCTACCATTACCACACCGTAACGGCAGACGACGTGCAGACGCTCAACGAGATAGAAAAGTGTCTGAGAGATAGAGGTTTCTTGGCAAAGCTGAACGAATACGAGCCTGTGGACTTTAGAAAAAACGACAAGCAATAAGGTATATTATGTTAACGACTACTCAACTGCAAAACGAAATTATCAAGCTGAAAAAAGACAAAGACGTATGTATATTGGCGCACGCCTATCAAAGCCACGATATATGGGAAGTGGCAGACTATGTGGGCGATTCGTACGGTCTGAGCGTACAAGCTGCCAAGGCGCCGCAAAAGACGGTCGTCATGTGCGGGGTACGCTTTATGGCAGAGACGGTAAAGATACTCTCCCCCAACAAGAAAGTTATCCTATCGCATCCGCAGGCTAGCTGCCCTATGGCAGAACAGATAACGGCTGAGGACGTAATCGAATTAAAGAAAAGTTATCCCGACTACTCTGTCGTGGCATATATCAACACCACGTCGCAGCTTAAGACTGTATGCGACGTATGCGTTACGTCCGCTTCCGCCGTAAAAGTAATCAAGAATATGGACAGCGATAAGATACTCTTCATCCCCGACTGCAATCTCGGCGCATGGGTTGCAAAGCAAATCCCCGATAAGCAATTCAAATTCGTCAGCGGAGGTTGCCCCATACATGCAGCTGTCGGAGAAAAAGACGTGTTGCTTGCAAAGAAGCTGCACCCAAATGCAAAGCTGCTCGTTCATCCCGAATGCACAGCCGATGTAGTTAAACACGCCGATTACGCAGGAAGCACGACGGGAATTATGGACTATGCAAAAAGCGGCACGGACAGCGAGTATATCATCGGCACGGAAAACAGCATTATTCAACACTTGCAATACGCTTGCCCCGATAAGCAATTCTTCCCCCTATCTAAGCATTGCGTATGCGACAATATGAAGCTCACAACGCTTGTCGACGTATATAACTGCCTATTAAGCACAGGCGGCGAAGAGATAGTGATGAGCGATGAGGTTATAGGCAAGGCGCGCCGCTGTATAGATAATATGCTCAAGCTCGGCAACTGAATATATAAGAATATCAATAATAAATAAAAAGGGCAGACTTATAAGTCTGCCTTCTTTATTAGTAGATAGTTTAATTAATTATCCGCCTTCTTGCGTCTCTTCTTCTTAGGAGCTTCATCTGCAGCCACCTCTTCAGAAGCACTTTCCTGTGCGGTAGTTTCGTCAGCGGCTACTTCGTCAGTTGCCTCGGTAGGCTCGCCAGCGACCTCGCCGTCTTCGCTGCCTAAGTCGGCAACTTCGGCAGGCTGCTCCTGCGTATCGGTATCAGCTGCTATATCGGCTGCAACTTCCGCCTCGGCATTGACCTGAGCTGCCGTCTTGGCCTCTTCTCTTTCCGCCGCCTCTGCCAATATCTCTTGAGCCTCCTGCTCGGGCAG
>CAMWNK010000067.1 GCA_947175555.1 uncultured Clostridia bacterium
CGTATAGACGTCCTCTCCGTCATATGCCAATACCTCGGTATTGTGCGTAATGACGACTTCCTTAGCTCCCCAAGAATATAATTTCTTGGCGGCCTTCACCCTATTAGTCTCGCCCGTCAATATCTCTGCCTCGGCGGCGTCGGTCTTCAAGTAATCGATATAAGGCAATATCTCGAGCTTGTCCTTCCAATCCTCGAAATACATGGCAGACGTCTTGGGATCGGCGTGCCTAAGCAATGCTTGAACGTCTACGGCAACCTTGCCCCTTTTAGAAGTATTTTTAATCAATTCTCCGTCAAAGTCCCCATAAATAAGTCCCGCAAAATGGAATATTTCGCTATCGAAATCGGGTATATCTTTTTGCGTAAACGGATCGCCCTGCGATATGCAGGTGCAGCTGCGCTTTTCCTTATCGGGAGTAAAATACTTATTCCTTATAGAAGTAGACTTGGATGAGGAGATAACGGTTACGTCTTTATCGGGCACGGTGAATACCTTAGCCCTTTCCATATCTTTATCCGCCAGCTTGGTAACTACCGCGACTTTATGTCCCAAGGCGTAAGCGGCGGCGGAGGAATAAATAACGGCTCCGCCTACTTCAACTATTTCGTTATCGAGATAATCTATATTGTAATCAAGCGATATATGACCGATAACAGTCGTATCGTACTTAATACTCATAATCCACCCTCTTTTCCTATTTATGCCGAGAATAAATCTACGACAAACTAATTATATATCTTTATCCAGATAAAATCAATCGAAGATGTCAAAAGGATAGTAAATAAGATAGTAAGTTATCTATCAACTCAATAGCAACTACTTATATCGCCGACCATATATAAGCCTACGGTCTGATTATCGCCAACAAGTCAGACACCTTGAACGTGAGCATGCCTATTCCGCTCTCGCCGCTGGGGACGCACTCGGGCTTGGACGCATCGAGTATCTCGCCTATACATATGTCGGGCATAAGCGCATCGTCGGATTTATATAGGGCAAACTCTATCATAAATCTGTGCAAATTATTGCGCAGCTGAGTCATCTTCTCTTCAGAGAACAAGTTCTGCGCGACGTCTGCGTCTATCGTAACGACTATCTCGAACAAGTCGCTTTGCGTGAGCATATCGATATTATTGATTATTATCTCCAGCTCGTACGCGTTGGGATTGGCGATGGTTCCGCCTGCTCCGTAATAACGCTGTCCGTCGGTAACGTTCATAAACACTGTGAGATAGACGTAGTCGGGCAATAATTTTGCAGTGCTCTTTACGCCCGTAAAGGCGTCCAAATCTACGGCTATGGTTACTACAAGGTAGCTGTCCTTAGTCTTATCGTAGCGAGGATTGAATGACGATATTGCGTCTTCGTAATAAGATATCAGCCTTTGCCCCTCGACAGAAAGCGGCGTAACGATACATACCTGCTCTATCCAATACGACTGACCGTATATTATATCTCCCGTCAGACCCATTTCTTTAGCTAAAGACTTAGCATCGGCATCCGTGTTGCCTGCCGTCTGCCTCTCTCTTGCGACGAGCACATTGCCGATAACTCTGTCCGTTACCGACATCGTAGCCGAGGGATTACTCACGTCCAAAGACCAGCTATCCTCGCCGGCAGCAGGAACATAATCCTTACCCATGTACGTCGCCGAGCTGATGCCTGTAGGCGCGTCCCCTTCCGAAGATACCGAGCTGTCGAACCTGTACAGCGATTGCAGCGCGATAGAAAATCTCTGCAAAGTAATAGGCTCTTTCCCCTGCTCTTGCGCCTTGTCTACGTAAGCGTAATTGTACAGCAGGCTATACACGTTATCGATATAGATATACTCCTCGTCGATAGCTTTTATCATATTGACGCTGCCGCCTTGATTAATGCCCGCCACGGCGTCTGCAACGCGCTTTTGCATTCCTTGATAGCTGAGAGACTCAAGCGACTCTCCGCTTACTCCGAGGGAGGAGAGCAGCTTGACAAGATTATCCAGTATCTGCTCCGTATTATCTCCGCAGTCGTTGAACTCAAATGCTACAGCCATGTCCTGCCCGCTGACCATAGCGGACAAATCGGCGAATGCGCTCACGTACGTCTTGGAGGGTATTATCTGATTGATGAGATTAGAATATACGCCGTTGTCGGCAATATCGATATTCATATTGCGCAAGGTCTGCTTTATATCCAGCTCTATACGCAATTGAACGTATCTGCCGCCTCTTGCGCCTGACATATCTGCGTCATACTCGAGAGAACACAGCTTGAATACCATGCCGCCGTTTTGCTCGACGTTATCGTCCATGTATCCTCTTACCAGTCCTGCAAAGCCGCCGTAAGTCAGCGGCACGTATCCGTCCCAGACGATTTTGTCGTCCGTCATCACGCTTACCATATCGATTTTATCTATGACCGCGCTGTTGCCGTCGAACATCCCCTTGAGGCTGGAATACAGATTATCGGCATTGATTTCGTCAGCTTTGCTCAATCCGTAATTACCCTTGACGGTAATGACGAGCTGCTCTGCTTCCGCGTCGTAATTGACGTACTTGAACTCGTCTATCATAGACTGAGTGTAATAGTGGTCGGGAGAAGAGATATATCTCACCACTTCGAAAAACTGCGCCGCGCTCAAATCCACCTTTAACGCGCCCAGCATAAAGTCCACAGGCAACGTATTCAATCCGTCGGCGACAAAATTGACGGGGACTATCTCCCTGAGAGAAGCGATTGACTTGCATACAGTTTCGTTAACTTGACGCAGCAGTCCGTCCTTTACACTCGTCTCGGCTCCGGTAAGTTTAATTACGGCGTCTACTACAGAGAAAATCTTATTCATCTGCTCGTCGTCCAAGCCGTTAAAATACAGCATGGCGTTGCCGCTCTCGTCGCAAGGTCTTAAGTCTGCCGTAAGATACATCGACTTGGGCACGATAGATCTTATCAACTTCTTTGCAATGCTCGGCAACTGCTCAAGGTAATTATCCGCGCATACCTCTACGATATGCTTGGGCATTATCCTTATCGTAACGGTGAGCACGGTAGAAGCGTTATTGACAATCTCATTGCCCTTGATATTTATCTGCTCGATAAATACGCAATCGCTCAGATCCGCTCTCAATCCCAATACTTCTGTATCGGAAAGTACACTCTTGAGCGCGTCGCCTATAAAAGCGCCGAGCTGCTTGCCGTTGACTTGCAATACGCCTTTATCGCCCTCGCTCTTGATAGCATCCCAATCAAACGACAGCGAATTGAGCAAGTCGTCCAAAGCCTCGTTGCCGGTGGTATTTACGCTGCCCGACTCGGCGTTAGCGGCTGCAAGCAACGCTTGCGCCTCCTCGCTGCTGCCGTCGCCTTTGATGTAAGAGACGACCATCTTACCCAAGTCCCATTGATAACCTTCGGGCACCTTCATGCACAGAGCGTCCAGCAGTTGATTGTAAAAGCCGTCTAAATCGTCTTGGGTATACCTATTGTCGACGCGCGAGTCGTCCGACTTGAACGCGCGGCGCATGAGCGTCGTCGCCTGAAATAGGTTGACGCCCGATTCCTTACCTATATAATGATCCCATGCAAAATATGAACCGCCGAGCATCGCGGCGACAAAAACCACCGTAATAATAAGCACGGTGATAAGACAAGTAAGACAACAATGCTTTTTCTTTGTCGTGGCAGGCGGAGCATTCTCGTCGTCGCCGTCGTAGTTGGCGTCCGGCTCGAAACGCTTCTCGTCGCTCTCCTCGTCAGACAATTCCGAGTCGATAGCGTCTAAGGATTGCTCGTCCTCTTCGCGCTCGACTTCGGCGTCCTCAATGTTATCGTCGATATATTCTCTTGCCATTATATACCCCGTCGTATTATAATAATAATATAACATATAAGGATTCATAATTCAATTACTTTGCTTATTTTATAGCTTGTAATTATATGGAAGAAGGTAAATGGAATATGCCGTGCTGCGCAATTAAAAGACAAAAAAGCGTGCCTGCAATAGTATTTGTTGCAATATTGGTATTGCTTATTATATTGTGTTCGGTATTTTCTTTCTTCTATGACGTATACGGCTGGGCTTTTATTACTACACAGTGGGTAAAAGACCTTAAGGCAAAGCATTATGCCGAGGCAAGCGTAAACGCTCCGCAAGGCAGAGTGGTCTTTTTCGGTGATTCTCTGACAGAAATGTACGACTTGGACGCGTACTACGATTTCCCTACCCTCAACCGCGGCATATCGGGAGACGTAACTTCTCATATGCTTGAGCGGCTTGAAGACAACGTACTTGTTACCAAGCCGAGCGTATTGGTCCTGCTCGGAGGAGCCAACGACTTGGGACACGGCGGTACGCCCCAATCGCTATGCGACAATCTTAGAGAGATTATTATCACAGTGCAAAACGAATTGCCCGACTGCCGCATAATAGTGGAGTCCCTCTACCCCGTCAATCCCAACGTGCTCGCCATATCAAAAAATATTGTAGGCACGAGGACTAAAGAGGATATCCTTAAATCCAACGAATTGATTTTGAGCATGTGCAATGAGCTAAGCGTTACCTACGTTGACGTACATTCCCATATCGTAGACGACGAGGGATATATGTATAAAGAGTTGTCAATCGAAGGATTGCATATGAATAAGCGCGGATACGAAAGGGTAACCCAAGTCCTTACGCCGTATATTCTCGATGCAATGGGCGAGTATGCGGCAATAACTCAAGAGCAAGTTTTATTAAATAATCGCGCAGTAATACTTTAATTATCGAGACACTCTTGCAACGTATTTATAAACTTTGCCACGTGTATTCCATCCACAAATGAGTGGTGAGCATGAATAGACACGGGCATAATCAGCTTGCCGTCCACATCGGAAAATTTACCCCAATCTACAATAGGCAGGCTGTCGCGCTTGTTGCCGCCTTCGGTATGAGTAACATACGTAAAGTCTATCCACGGCAATGCGGAACACTGTATAACAGAGAGCGAAGGCACGCCTGTAAAATATACCTTTTGATTGCCGATAATTCGCTCGGCATTGCTAATATACTCTTCAACGTCATCGCAATAAGGCACTTCTACAAACTTATATAAGCTACCGCCCTTATCTATATACGTAAAAGCCGTATCGAGGCTGTCGTACAATACGACGTCGTCTCCCATAAATCTGTATCTCAATTCCTCGACGGTCATAGCAGCCTTGCATACCGCATGAGTCATCGCAAGGGTAAATGAAAGTTTTTTGGATTTCACTCTATTATAAAACGCGGTTACGTCGACCTTAAATCCCACGGTATATTTAGGCTGAGCGGAATTTTTGAAAGCTAAGCAATGCTCTCGCCTATCCCAAGATGAGACGTCTATTATCTTGTAACTGTTTATCATGATTATTCTTGAGCAGTGCGCTCTTGCTGCAATGCTCTCTTGCGGCGCTTGATGATTATTATTGCTAAAATCAGCACTATCAACGTCAGTCCGCCTACGGACGAACCGATGATTATATATAATGTGTTATCCACTTTAATAGGCTCGTAGATTGCCTTGAGATTGAGTCCGTCCTCGATATACGCGCTCGTAATCTCCAACTCCGTCTGCGATGGATAGAGGTTGACTCCGTCGCTCCAGCCGGCAAATGTATAGCCCTCGGGTATTACAGGCGTATCCAAATATATCTTTTCCCCTACGCTCCTGTCTTCCACCCTCGTCTTGCGGTATGAATTGATAGAGACGGCAACGGTGTCCTCTTGAGCTTTGGCGCTTAATCCGCTCAACGCAAAGCAAACAAGCGACGCGAAAATCACCGCCGCAGCCAATACTACAATCATCTTATTTATTGCGTTTATCCGTACCATTTCTTGACCGCTTTAATTATAATCTATACGTATATGGTTGTCAAATAATTGCATTTTAATTGATATATTCTCTTAACTCGATTTGCGTTTTATATTAGAGATTGTCCGTTGTTAAGCGGCAATCAAAACACTTAATAATATAGACCGCAGCACATCGCTGCCTATTCGACGATGACTGATCCGCCGCAGCTCAATTTATAAATTATCGCATATGCGTTTCATAGTATATCTCCATTCCTTTATATTTATAAGGCAATTCGGCTTACATTATTATCAGTGCTTTTGTTGCGCCTTGATATTATTGCGTGTATAATATAATCTAATTGAGGAGATATACGTATGAGCACCTTTTTAACAACTTTGACTTGGGTAGCGATAATGCTTGCTTACGCAGTGCCCGGATTTTTAGTTGTAAAGACCAAGATGGTTAAGGCATCCGCTATACCTGCATTTGCGACCGTACTGATGTACGTCTGTCAACCGGGGCTCACCTTATACTCATTCAATTTAGCCGATTATACTCCGCAGTTATTAAAGAATATGGGCATATTCTTCGGCATAGTAACGGCGCTTCAGATACTGTTTTTAATGCTTTTCTATCTTATATGGAAAAAGAAATTCGACGACGTGAAGTACAGAATCGCTTCTGTTGCGACCGTGCTTACCAACCTTTCTCGTATACACATCTCAGAGCCCACGAGACAGGCAGCAATGGCGGCTGCCCTGGTGTGCGGGAAAAAAAATACGTGGGGGGGGGG
>CAMWNK010000068.1 GCA_947175555.1 uncultured Clostridia bacterium
TCCCTATATATAATTAGTCTGTAATCTCAAGAAGGCTCGCACCTTAGGCACTTATTAATTGCCTTCCGTCTCGTCTTCTTCGCTTACGCTTATCGACGTCTCGCTTATCTCCAAGCAAGATTGCTCGCAATCGGCAGCGTCGACTTTTTTATCTTTACGTATTTTTGATAGTATCACGCCTATTAGGTCGATATCTTTAACAGTGCAATATGTGGACAGTATCGGCACGGCAAGGAATATTATGCCCATTATGCTGCCGAGGAAGAATATAAGATACTGCACTCCTTCGGGATGAAAAATGTCTTGCAATTCGTAGCAAATCTCGTTGACCATGGGGACGGGATGTCCGCTCGCTACGGCAAAGCAACATACAAAAGTCAGAAAAAGAGGTATGGTGAGTATGGTGCTATAAGTGCATACGGCTATGGAAAGTATGTTCTTTGCCTTTCCCTTAAGCGTGCCCGCAAAGTAAGAGAGCAGCATTATACCGCATGCCATAGTTATTACTACTACGACGTAGCGCACCAGCAGTCGCAATCCGTTGAGATAGTTGAGCCCTACGTCTGTACCTATCGTCTGGAGCAGGGATAGCAATCCCCAAATATTAAGCGCGACAGATACTACAAGCATGACGCCTTGCGCTATCTTCTTGCGTTGTGCCTTATCCATATTCCCTCCCTTATCGCTTATATGAATATAGTTGCAAATATATGTCCTATTACTTTTTTAACGCTATTGCCTGCTTGGCTCTCTCTACGATATCGCTTACGTTAAGGTTATATACGTCTGAGAGATAAGGCATCTTGCCCACTTCGCCGAATTTATCGTTAACGCTTACGCTTAGTACGGGGGCGGGGCAGTGCTCGCACGCCACTTCGCTTACCGCGGAGGTAAGACCGTTGTATCTGTTATGATTTTCCGCAACTACTATAGCTCCGCTGCGCTTGATAGCCGCAATTACGGCGTCTTTATCGATGGGCTTCCAAGTATGGATATTGGTTACTCCCGCGTTGATTCCTTGCTCGGCGAGCAGCTTAGCAGCCTGCAAAGCTCTATCTACCATTATTCCGCTTGCGATAATAGTTACGTCGTTGCCTTGCGATATCTCTTTGGCTTTGAATAAGTCGAACTTATCTCCCTCTTCATACACCTTAGGGGAGCATTTGCGATAAAGCCTTACGTATACCAAGCCTTTATGAGCAGCTATCTGAGGCATGAGCGACTTGAGCTGCGCGGCGTCGGTAGGCTCTACGCATACTATGTCGGGGATACATCTCATTATACCCATATCCTCAAAGGGCATATGAGTGCCTCCGTTGACTTCTGCGCATATGCCGGGGTCCGTGCCTATAACTTTTACGTTCAGCTTGCTGTAAGCTATCGATATAAACAGCTGGTCGTAGCAACGCCTTGTCGCAAAGGGACCGAATGAGGATATAAAAGGTATTTTACCGCACGCGGACATACCTGCCGCAATGCCTGCCATATTGGCTTCTGCAATACCTACGTTAAAAAATCTGTCGGGATAATTCTTTTTGAAGTCGCCCGTCTTGATGCAGTTCATAAGGTCGGCTTCTATGACTACTATATCTTTATTATCGCGGGCAAGTTCTATTAAACTTTCGCAGTATACGGCGCGCATTTCTTTAATGTCGTTCATTTCAGTCCTTCTCCTTTCCGCAGAATTCGCGCCACTGGCTCTCGGATATGGCAAAGCTGTGCGAGCCTACGCCCTTATCCTCCGCCCAAGGCACTCCGTGTCCCTTGATAGTATCGAGTATGATTACCGTACATTTGCCTGTAGCTGCCTTTGCCTTGGCAATAGCATCGTCGATTGCCGCGATATCGTGTCCGTCAACGCGCAGCGTATTTAAGTTGAACGCCTTATATTTGTCAGGCAGCGGCTCGAGAGAGTTGATTTCGTCAGTGTAGCCGTCTATCTGCATTCTGTTGTAGTCGATAAATATCGTCAGATTGTCCAGCCCCATATTGCCCGCGTACATCAACGCTTCCCATATCTGACCTTCCTGACTTTCGCCGTCGCCTATGATGCAGTACGTACGGTAGCTCTTTTTGTCCATCTTGGCGGCAAGAGCCATGCCTACCGCGCATGACAGACCTTGACCGAGACTGCCTGCCGTCATGTCCACGCCTACGGTTTTATTCATATCGCAGTGCGAGGGGAGCGAAGTTCCGCCTTGATTGAGCGTCTTGATATTGTCTATAGGAAAATATCCTTTATCCGCAAGCACCGCATACAGAGCGGGACCTGCGTGTCCTTTGCTTACGACGACTCTGTCTCTGTTGGGATCGTCGGGATGTGCCGCGCTCATATTGCCGACGTTATAATAAATATCGGTGAGCACGTCCACTATGGAGAGAGAGCCTCCCACATGGCCGCTTCCCAGTCTGCCTATCATTTCTATGGTGATTTTGCGGATTTGCGCTGCTTTGTCTTGTAAAAAGCTCAGCTTCTGACTGTCCATACGACTTCCTTTATGGCGGATTAGACTACCGACAAAATTCGGCACCGTCTTATAAATAATTTTACAACAATCGTAGCTATTAATCAAACGAAATGCTTTGTATTTTATTATTTAGTTTACACATCATATATTTGGCAATAATCCATTACTAATTAAACGGAGGCAAATATGAACCCTTTTGAACTTAAACCGAAGAAGTACGACGAAACAGTAATGTCGTTTCAATCTATGTATCCCAAGTCTTACGACAAAGACAGCGTAGATCCCTTTACGAAACTGAGAATTATATTGATGAACGGCACAGAGTACGAGGCTGTCAAGCATCAGCACGCCGTACATCGCACCTGCGACAATAACGACGTAAGGCGCGATATCGCAATGATGCGCCGTATAGAGCAACAGCAGCAAAAGAAGATTTCCATGCTCAAGCCTCGCAACGAGAGCATACTCGAGCATACTTTATCTTACGAGCAGCTTGCTGTAGATCTGACCAGTGTTCTTGCTCAGAGAGAGTCGGATATGTACGTCAAGCAGGCGCTTGATTTTGCGCTACTTGAGGATTTTGACCACTTATACCGCTATGCGGACCTGCTTGAGATGGAAGAGGGCGGCAAGCCCGAGAAGCTGATAGGCGAGCTTACCGAGATAATGCCGGGCAGACCTACAATCAGCGAGCACAGACATCCCGCGGACAGCGTACGCAGATTCGTCAACTTCAAGACTTGCAACCCCATCACCGCGCTCAATACCATGATTATTACCGCGGCAGAGCAGCAGACGATGAACTATTATATGAACAACGGTATGTTCTATAGCGCGTCCGACCTCGGCAGACAGCTGTATAGCGAGATAGCCATGATTGAGGAGCAGCACGTTACTCAGTACGGCTCGCTTATGGACCCTACGCTTACTCCTTTCGAGTGTATGCTCATGCACGAGTACGGCGAGGCGTACCTGTACTACTCCTGCTATCAGGATGAGACGGATAAGCGCATCCGCAAGATATGGGAAGAGATGTTCGAGCAAGAGGTCTTGCATCTGCATATGGCTGCCGATTTACTCAAAAAATACGAGCGCAAGGATTGGCAACAGGTCATTCCCGTGGGCGATTTCCCCGAGCTGCTTAAGTTCCATTCCAATAAAGAATATATACGCGGCGTACTCGAAAGCGTTCAGCTTACCGCAAAGGGCGAGGATTACTGCAACGTATGCGACTTGCCCGACGGGTATCGCTTCTATCAGTATCAAGGACTTGTCAATCTGGGCAAGACGACTACCGTCGCCACTCACAACGTCATCAAGGAATATATCCGTATCAACGGCGAAGATTACCGCTATCAGGTCAAAGAGCATCCTATCAAAGAACTGCGCTCGCGCACCAAGGATAATACCAGCGTGGGCAGATGCAACATCAGATAACGGGCGGAGGTCAGCCTCCGTACATATAAGCTCATATTTTAGCCGAGGTCATAGTTTTCAAGTCCGTACATTTGCGGATATGTATCGATGCAGATATTTTCATATGTTCATATGCACGAGGGTAGATGCCCATATGCTCATACGTATAGCCTTATGCGCGCATATGAGCCGCCCTAAATATGCTTGATTCTACATATTAGGTTACTCATATTCAGCCCCGCATTTATTCTTATGCCGTCGAAAGTCGCGGATAGTGGGGGATTATTTCTTTCAAGTCGATTATTGGAGCATATCGTCTTATTTGAGAGACAAATATTTGCTTTGGCGCATAGTGTGTGGTACAATATATCCGATTAATTATTAAGAGGTAGCTTAATATGTTATTGAGCAAGCTGGTCTGCGAGCGGACTAAAGAGGCGCCGCAGGATGCAAAAATAAAAAGTCATGTGTTGCTTTCCCGTGCGGGATTCATCAAGCAAGTCGCGGGCGGCATATATTCCATGACTCCGCCCTGTCAGCGTATGAGTCTTAAGATACAGAAAATTATCCGCGAGGAGATGGACGCTGTGGACGGTCAGGAAGTGCTCATGCCTGTAGTGATGCCTCGCGAGATGTGGGATGAGTCGGGCAGATATTCTTCCATAGGGCAGGAGATGGTCAGGTTTAAGGACAGGACGGGACATGACATGTTGCTCGGCATGACGCACGAGGAGGCGGCGGTACATCTGTCCAGATATATCGTATCTTCGCATACTCAGCTCCCTTTCATGATTTACCAGATCCAGACTAAATTTAGAGACGAGGCGCGTTCTCGCGGAGGTCTTATCAGAGTGCGCGAGTTCACTATGAAGGACGCCTATTCTTTCCACTTATCGCAAGAGGACTTGGATAAGTATTACAAGAGAGTTTACGACGCATATTATCGCATATTCAAGCGTATCGGTCTTAAGAATTTTATCGATTTCAAGTCGGATACAGGTATGATGGGCGGCAGCGTAGCGCATGAATTCATGCTCGTTACCGATGCGGGCGAGGATACGCTCGTATTCTGCGACGGCTGCGATTACCGCTCCAATATGGAAGTGGCGGAATGCGTGCGTTCTGTGCCTGAGCGCTCGGATAAGCCGCTTGAGCTTGTCAATACGGGCGATGCCAAGACGATAGATGAAGTATGCAATCTGCTTAATATCACCCCCGAGTGCACAATCAAAGCCGTAGTTTACGCCGTCAAGGGCGATGCGGATAAAGTAATTATAGCTTTCGTAAGAGGCGACCTCGAAGTCAACGAAGCCAAATTGAAAAAGGCAGTCAAGCTGAATATTGCGCCTTACGAGGGCGGCGTATCGGATAGCGTCGTGTGCGGCAATATCGGACCGATAGGACTATCCGATAAAGTTACTGTAGTGTACGATAAGTCGCTTATAGGTTGCGTGGATATGGTCGCAGGAGCCAATAAAGAGGGCTATCACTATCGCGGATTTAATGTGGAGCGCGACTTGCAAGGCGCAACGTTCGGCGATGTCGCAAAGGTTAAGGACGGCGACGTATGTCCTGTATGCGGCGGTAGGCTGAGACTTAACAACGGTATAGAGATAGGTAATATATTCCAGCTGGGCACTAAGTACAGCGCGGCTATGGGCATGAGCGTACATGCCGAGGACGGCAGCTCTTTTGCTCCGATTATGGGATGTTACGGCATAGGCGTAGGCAGGGCGATAGCTTCCGTTGCGGAGGAGTCGGGAGACGATAAGGGACTTGTATTACCAATCACCGTTGCTCCTTGGCAACTGCATCTTTGCGCGCTACGCCCCGATAAGATAGAACTTAAGGAAGCGGCAGATAATCTGTATAATGAGCTTACTAGGGCGGGTGTGGAAGTGCTGTATGACGACAGAGACTGCGCGGCAGGCATAAAGTTTAACGACGCGGACCTTATGGGTATGCCTATAAGGGCGGTCATATCTCCCCGTACGCTCGAGGCGGGAGAGATAGAGGTCAAGCTGCGTAAAGGCGGCGACGCTTTCCGCATACCCCTTACTTGCGCGATACAGCAAATCAAAGATATTATAGCTAAGCTCACCCAAGAGATAGAGAGCACGCTGTAGTTAGTAAAGAATATTATATAATTTTATAGAGGTAAAAAAATGGATGAATCAACGGGAAACAAGGCATTGACTCTTCATGACGATACGTGGTATATCACTAACGGTGTGCTTGAAAATTTTAACGGAAACGGAGAAAAAGTCGTGATTATCCCTCCCGGAGTTACCGAGGTGGATATATCGGCATTTTTATTGGAAGATGAAATCGAGACGATTATTGTCTCCGATACAGTTAAAAAGCTGGAGTATTCTTCTTTTGATAGTTTGGATTCGCTCAAGACGCTTTATCTGCCCGATAACGGATTGCAACTGTGCCCCGGCTTTATTTGCAACTGCACTTCGCTTAAGGAAATTTATCTTGGAGAGAATAAACTTGAATTCGTTACCGCGGCCTATGAGGATGATAGCGAGTATACTTATCTCGTAACTTATGCCGGAGATAAGAGCGACGTCATAGTCCCCGACGGCTATAAAGAAATAGGCGAAAGCGCATTTAGGAAAAATAAGAATATCAATTCCGTTGCCTTGCCGCAGGGAATAACCCGAGTCGACTCGTGTGCGTTCAAAGACTGCGATAATTTAAGC
>CAMWNK010000069.1 GCA_947175555.1 uncultured Clostridia bacterium
CCGTATTGTTATACTGCCACTTGATATCCGCGTCCGTAAAGGTAATATCGTTGCCGAGTACCTTAAACTCATGCGTCTTTACGCTAGCTAATATCTCGTAATTGCTATTGCCCTGCCTATCTCCGTACAACTCTACGCCTATATAGTAGTCTCCTTGATCGAGCGCAGGCATTACGATAGTGCGCGTCTTGCCCTCTATTACCTTATTATCATTGATGTCGTCATACTTTACCGACGAGCCGTGCTTACAATAATATATATACAGCTCTGTGGTGTCTGCCGCCAAGCTGTCTCCTACTATGGTTATCGTAGGTTTCTCGCCTACCTTCCAAGAAGTGGGAGCGTTGATAGTGATATTGAGCGGCTTTTTAGTAATAGTAATTGTCAACTCGTACGCGCTGCTCGTTCCGTCCGCCCACACAGTAGATACTCCGTTATCCGCCAAGGCAACGCGCACAATATACGTTCCCGCGTTAGTTGCGCTAAGCTGTCCGCTCGCATACGTCATACCGTCGGGCAAGGTAAGCGATACGTCCGCCGTTACTCCTTGCAACGTAAAGCTCTGCGCCACTCCGCTATACAGCTTGGTTACCTGTCCCGACAGGGCAGGCTTATCTACGGACTTTTTATCTATCTTGAATGTTACGGACAGCGTACTACTTGCAACATCTATCTCATAGTTGCAGTCGTTAGCAATTTTAGCTGTTGCAGTATACGTACCTACCGCCGTCGGCAGAGTGTCCGAGGTAACTCCCCCGCTTGAAGTGTATGTAAATCCAAAGCTCGGCGCGCGTCCGTTCTCGGGAGTGTCGCCCGTATACACATCGCCCACGTTATTGAGCGTTGCAGTCGGCAGTCCCGCGCTATCCAACGTCGCGGTTATTCCTATCTTCTTCTTAGTTACGATAAAGTTGAAGTACCTCACCGTATCGCTCTCACCCTCGGCTGTATTCGGTGTACCTTTGAAAATTATTCCTTCCGCCGCGAGTTCAGGCTTAATCTCCGCCTTTACTCTATACGTCCCCGCGTCTTTAATATCGCTGTCATATGTGATATTCAGCTGCGCGGCATTGAACCAACTCTTTTGCTCTGCCGCCACATCGTCCAACGTAAGCGCAGCGCCTTTATACTCAACCGTTACGTCCGTAGGCTCCGACGGAGCTAATCCCGAGCTATTACCGGATGCTGCCGTAAGATTCAAATGTAATGCAGGTCGCACCCCATACTCGTAAGTAGCATCATCGCTGGAAGAGCCTCCCGAACCATGAAGAAATATCACATAACGAGACCAAGCAGCATTGCTCGACCTAAGCCATACATATTCATCACCGCAAGTCCGCTGATTTGCCGACAGTCCCCATATCCCTCTAACAGAGCTGCTTGAGCCTGTTTCTGTTATGGACGGCAACCATATATAGTCATCTTTCCAATCCGTGTAACCGCTCTTTTCTCTCCAATCCATGTTGTCTTCACGCAGCTTTATCTCGCCGCTTGGAGTGCCATACGCCTCATTGGGCAACGTATACCCCACATTGCCTGTCTCATATTGGTTTTGTGTCTCTTGATACACTACCTGAGAGGGCTTGACTATATAGTCTGTAAGCGATCCTGCTACCGACGGCATAGTAAGCCTTGCATATTTATGAGTAGCGCTCTGCTCTATCTTGGTAAGCTCGGTGGCGCCTTTAGTAGCTACGTATCCGTTGCCGCCGCTATTGAGCACATTAGCTCTTATATAGCTACTGCTATACATACTCGAGGGATACGCTTCAGTCGGTGCATGTGCCGCCCACAGGTTGAATTTACTGGTTTCTTCGGTATTCAACTGCCATAGAGTGGCAATAGTATTGCCCGACCTATCTTTGGTAAGGTGGGTTACAGTCCACTGCCGCCCGTCCATGGTGAGCACGATATCCTTATTACCGTTTTTAGTATACATCTGCAATGCCGTAACTTCATCCACGTCTTGCAATAGATCATCTACATCGTCGATAGTATTTTTATCGGCATCGCCCGTCAGCTTAGCAAATAATGATTGCATAACCTCGCCGTCAAATACCTTGCCGTCCGAGCGGTCTGCGTAATCCTTAAGCAATATATCGCCGATATCAACGATTGCATCTTCCGTCAAATTATCTGCGCTAAAGGCGAATACGTCGCCTGCATTATCGAATGAAACAAAACCAAAGCATATCAATACCGCGCAGACAACTATCGCCGCAATGACCGCCGAAATCAATTTACATCTACTACCCAACACATTATCTCCGCGTGCATTCGCACATTCTCGATTTTTCGTTATCTTAAGGTTTATAAAGAGCAATATTCATTACGCTTTTTATCCTACTTAGCAAAAATATAGTCAAAGTTCTAACTCAAAAAAAATGTACATAAATTAGCATAATTGATGATCAAAAACCGAAAATATTGAGCGGAAATAAATGGTTTTTCGTCTAATTTCGCACTAAGATATTGACATATAATGATATAAATATTAAAATATTAATACAATATCGACCATATCATAAAAAAATGATCATCAATTATGCTAATACATGAACATTGCGTCGCGCCCGCGACGCTTATTTTTTACTGCGTAAAAAGTGTTATTCGCCTAAAGGCGATTGATATCTTGCTAAAGCAACGTGATATTTTTGCTAAGTATAACGAGGGGCACCACTTAGGTCGGTCGGCGCGTCCTGATACTGCGCGAAGATATCTAAATGATATCTTCTAAAGGCAGACTTACGGACGCCCTCCCTCCCAAAATACGACCAGTCGCGATACAAAAGCGACGATAAGTATGTCGTCTTACTTTCGTATCGGTCGTACTCTCATCGGTGGATTACAATATAATGAGCACGGTAAAACCATGCTCATTTGCTACATGGTTCCCCTCGTTAGCTCCCCTCCGTAAAACGCTTTCGCGTTTTTAAGGTATCGCTTGCAAAAAGCGTGGTTTTTGCTCGCTATCCTACGGAGTATAAATGATATTCTGCTGTCGCAGAGTTGCGAATTTTAATTATAAAAATAGCATCATTTTGCAAGTATAAAATGCTGCCATAATATAATTTATCCTTAACTTCGCGTAAGCGAAATATCACAACGCGCAAGCGTTATATCACTCGCCCATAGGCGAATATCACTCCGCGATAGCGGAATATCACTCTACTTATCGTCCGTCTTGTGTTGCGCCTGGCGGTTAAACTCCAGCGCGCAAAAACCACGCTTTTTGCAAGCTGTACCTTGAAAAATACGAGCGGTGCGAGCGAGTATTTTATTTCGGAAAGAGTGAATTTTATGCGCCTTGATAATATTCTCTTTCTTATATGTATGGCGCATAAAAGAGAGAAAACCATCCTTATAATGGATGGTTGTCTTTAAGTAACCGCCAACACAAGACGGCATGCTAATTGCTCTTTTTATTAATTGTCGTCCGTCTTGTGTTGCGCTTGGCGGTTATATAAAATGCTCCGCAGGAACAGCGAACAAAAACGACGCTTTTTGTGAGCGATACCTTGAAAACGCGAAAGCGTTTTGCGGAGGGGTGTCAACGAGGGGAAACGCGTAGCCAGTATGCGCAAGCATATGATTTGCGTTTAAGCGGTGCCCCTCGTTATACGCCTGGCGGTTAACCATGTCGGTTATTCAATTTTTTGCATATATTAAATATATGAGCACCATAGTATTGACGGGCGGCGGCACGGGCGGACACATCATGCCCAACATCGCGCTCCTGCCCGAGCTGAAGAACAGATTCGACAATATATATTACGCGGGCGTCAAGGGCGGACGGGAAGAAGGCATTGCCGCAGCGCACGGCATACCGTTTATAGCAATACCTGCAATTAAACTTGACCGCTCCGACAAGCTGTCCAATTTAGCCATACCGTTTAAGTTTCCGCAATGCGTAAAAGCGGCAAAAAAGGCGCTAAAAGAAATCAAGCCTGACGTAGTGCTATGCAAAGGCGGCTTTGTATCTCTGCCGTGCGCGTATGCGGCAAAATTCTTAAAGATACCCGTCATCACTCACGAGAGCGACCTATCGCTTGGGGTGGCTAATCGACTTATATCGAGGTTTTCCAAGGCGACTATCACATCATACGAATGCACCGACGGCGGCAAGCACGCCGTATATATAGGCAATCCTTTAAGGGACGAGCTGCTATATTCCGTCGCCTCGCCTTTAGGCATCACTATCGACCGTACTAAGCCCGTTATACTCATAGTGGGCGGCTCATGCGGCGCGCGCAGTCTCAACGAAGCCATATGGAGCAACCTCGACATCTTGTGCGATAAGTACAATATTCTGCACATCACGGGCAGCAGCGACAACCCTATACACGATAGCTATTATCCGATACAGTATACTCAGCGCATATTCGATTATTATAAAGCTGCCGACGCAGTCATATCGCGTTGCGGCGCGGGAGCGGCGTGCGAATTGCTCGCATTGAGGAAGCGGATACTCTTTGTCCCGCTCAACAACAAGGCGTCCCGCGGAGATCAGGTAGCCAATGCCGAATATTATAGGGACAGAGGCTATGCCCTCGTATGTAGCGAGGCTCAGCTTAGGAATGAACCCATATATTGGGCGGATAAATTGCTCTCAATGCCCGCGCCCGACTACGTAAGGGATAGGAATATCAACTCAAAGATAGCTCAGCTATGCTACAACGTAAGCTGCGCCAAGGCATAATATTAAGGCACAGTCATTAAAGCCATGCGGACATATGTATACCGCAATAGATAACGCTATTCTTAGATGCCGCATGAGCTGATAATTAAATGCTCTCAATTTATGTATCTTTTATGCACTTTATGTGAATTATCGGTGCATAAGGCATAATAATATTCATAATCGATATACAGCTTAACTTATCCGCCATTATATCGCTATGCTATACAAATATTTAATCATAATGCGCTATTTTTTATGATATATGCCGATAGTGCACATAATATACATATATTGCCGTAATTAACTATTAATATTGAAGATCAAATATAATCAGTCAATGATTGATTAAGAATCTGTCCTGCCGATAAGATAATCTATACTGCAACCGAATAAATCCGCCATCTTGATAAGGCTGTCCAAAGTAATCTCCGCCTTATTATTAATCCACTCGTAAATAGATGCCCTTGATATCCCCGCCTCTACGCTCAATCTGTGCGGATTGGTATTGAATTGCTTCATAAGTTGCTTAATGCGGACGCTGAAATCGGCAGGTTCGTTAAAAAATACGTCATAATTGCTGTCCGTCCTGCCTGCAAGATAATCGAGCGAGCAATAGAAGGAATCGGCAAGTTTAATCGCGCTGCTCACGGAAGGCATGGTAGTATCGCACCACCAACGGTAGAAATCGGTGCGACCGATTCCGAGCGACTTGCAGAAATCCTCTACACGCTCAATCCTATATTCCTTGACCAGCTCTTTAAGCCGACATCCTAAAGTAACCATAGACGCCTCTTGCAGACAGACAAGCTGTCGAATATGCTCTAATTATACAATACCCGCCACTCATAATGCAATAAACATACATATTGTTTTATATAAAAATTCATTTACAATGATAGCCGCCTTGTATTTTTTGTTTTCTTCATTTCCAAGTACGGAGATATTATCCATACTCTTGAATATTTTCAAAGCAAGACTATTCATATAGTTTTTTTATATACTTAAATTCAGCCACAGCGGCTTATTGTCCGCATAAATTAACTATCGTATTTAACAAGCTCAATGCCGTACGGACCTTTATTCGCCGAAAATACAATGCCGAGTGCGGAGCATGATATAACCGCCAAGCGTAATATTCGGCGGACAATAGTTAGTTATTAGAGTAAGTAAGTCAACCGCCTCATATTAGCGGTTACTGGGAGGGGACACCGTCCATTATAAGGACGGTTTCCCCTCTTTTTACGCGCAGGATTAGAAATAGCATATGGTAAGAGTAGCGCGTAAAAATTCACCCTTTCCTATATAAAATACTTCGCTCGCACCGCTCGTATTTTTCAAGGTAACGCTCACGAAAAGCGTGGTTTTCGTGAGCTATCCTGCGGAGCATAAAAATAACGAGGGGCACCACTTAAACGCAGACAATAAGCACGGCATGTCTGTGCTTATTTGCTACGTGTTTCCCCTCGTTGGCTCCCCTCCGTAAAACGCTTTCGCGTTTTCAAGGTGCAGCTTGCAAAAAGCGTGGTTTTTGCGCGCTGAGAATAACCGCCAGACGCAACACAAGTTTGACGCAATGCCGCGCTGTATAACCTCTTATATAAATGCGCCTTCATAAGACTTATAAGGATACTTCTTATTAGCGCGAAAATAATCGGGGCGAACAGACTAATCCGTCCGCCCCTGCCGCTATAGGTCAACTATTCGTATAATAATGCGACTTCCGAAACATACCTTACAGATATATCATAAGAGGCGGGAGCTAACTATAGCATGATAGGCATCGATACCTTATAGTCCTAATCCGAGCTCTACGGTATCGTGCCCCTTGCTTATCTGCTTATCAACCGATATGCGCGTAATGGACCTAAGCAAAGA
>CAMWNK010000070.1 GCA_947175555.1 uncultured Clostridia bacterium
ATATAATATTGCTATACGATTATTTTCATTAGAAAACCAATCTCTTAATTCTTCTATTTCTTCATCCCTGCCGACGAAAATCTTTTTTGCAACTGACGATTTAGGCTGAGTTATCAATCCTTGACTGTTAATTATTGAATAATATTTATTCAGTGCTTCGGTATTCATACATTTATCTCTCCTCGGTTAGTTCATGATTTTCAAAATATAAGAAATTTTAGAATAAAAATTATTTTTTGCTTCATCTGCAATTGTCGCGCAAAGAGCTTGATACGTAACAGTTTCTACATTATTTTGCTGCCGACCGTCAATCAATCTCAGCTTTAATAAATTATCAAAATAGAAATTTGATTTTTTCTCATACCACTTATTAATCTCATTCATTGCAGAAAATAGTTGCATAATTTCATTGAACCATTTTTGTTTGGAAATCAATATCAACTGATTGGTAGAAACAAGCCTTTCTAAGTGAGGCAATGATAAAATTATATGACCTATATCCGTTCCTTCTTTGATTTTTTCTATTGTCTGAGTTTGAATACTGTCATTATCTAAAAGCTCTAAGTCTTCTTTAATTAATTTTATTATATCTTTACGTTGCGAATTTTCAATCAATTTGTTTGCTCCCCAAGCAGCTAAAATAGCAAACATAAATCCAAATAAAGAGCCGACAACTGCTATAACAAAATCTGCCCATTGCCAACTCCATGCAACCGAAAGTAAATCTGTCATCTGCAACTTCTCCCTATCGTAAATATTGTAATTATAGCATAATCTAAGCATTAAATCAATATCTAACAATTTCACAACCAATTAAGCAATAGCAAATTGCTACGATATAATAACAGTTATCAGGCGATTGATTACTCCTCTGACCTATTTATTTTTATTTATAATAATAACTATGCAGAACCGTTTATATTCCAAGCCTGCGCGCTGTGAAATTATCGGGAGTCCACTTGACGCTGCCGATTTCCGTATTTCTTATTACTCCGTGATAGTCCGTTCCGCCGGTCGCAATCAGCTTGTACTTATCGGCAATAGCAAGCAGCTTCTTGGTATCGCCGAGCGAGTGAGAGGGATAGTATGCTTCGATACCGTCCAATCCGTAATTTTTAAGTCCGGATATTAAGTCCTCTATCACGCCTTTAGTCAAAAATATCAGAGGATGAGCTATCACTGCCTGCCCGCCTGCATCTTTAATCAATTTGACGGCAGAAAGAGGGGTAAGTCTGTCCGACTTGATATATGCAATACCGTTTTTCCCAAGATATCTATCGAAAGCCTCTTGCACGGAGCCGACGTAACCGCCTTTGATAAGGAGCTTGGCAATATGAGGTCTGCCCACGCAATCGTAAGCAAGCAACTCATCCTTATCTATATATATCTTATACTCGGCAAGTTTATCTGCTATTCTAAGCGCTCGCTCTCGCCTTCTATCTTTCAGCTCCTTGAGTTTTGCGCAAAGCATGGTGTCGTCTAAGCGTATATTGTATCCCAACACATGCACTTCATAGCTTGAAAATGCAGACATCTCGATGCCCGAGATGACTTGTACGCCTACTTCTCTGCCCCTTGCCATTGCGCTCTCTACTCCGTCAATAGTGTCGTGATCGGTAATAGATATGACGTCGATACCTTTTGACAAAGCTATATCGACTATCTTCTCGGGGCAATCCGAGCCGTCGCTGGCGTTGCTGTGAAGATGCAAATCAATTTTCATCGTCGTCTCCTATAAGCCCTGCGGCAGCCTCTTTCTCCATCTCGTCCACCATAGGATTGGTGCGGTTGATTTTGTCCAGTCTCTCCTGTATCATCCTATTCCTGTCGCGCGCATCGTCAAGAGTGTTGGATACTTTCATATTCTGTTCTTGAGCCTTATCGATAAGCTGAGTAAATTTACTGAAATGCTTGCCAAAGGTTACAAAAGCCTTCTGCACGTCTTGACTGTTCTTCTGAATTTTAAGCGTCCTAAAGCCCATCTGCAAGCTATTGAGCAGAGCCGTCATTGTAGACGGTCCGCTGATAATTACCTTATAGTCCTGCCTTAGCTTATCTACAGTCGCGCTGCTGCGTATCACCTCTGCGTACAGCCCCTCGCTGGGCAGATACATTATCGCAAAGTCGGTAGTTGCGGGCACGTTGATATACTTATCTCTTATGCTGCGTCCCTGTGCGAGAACGTCGGCATTGAGAGCCTTGCGCGCGCTCTCCGCCTCTATATTGTTGCCTGCCTCTATTGCGTCGGTAAGCCTTATGTAATTCTCGGACGGGAATTTGCAGTCTATAGGCAACAACACTTCGCCGTCTCCGCCGCTGCCGGGCATCCTTACGGCAAAGTCGACTTTTTCGTTAGAGCCTCTCTTTATCGACTTTTGCTCATAATACTGCTCGGGGACAAACAGCTCTTGCAACAGCGCGCCCAAAGCCTGCTCGCCCCATATGCCGCGCGTCTTAACTCCGCTCATCAGCTTGTTGATGTCCCTTACGTTGACGGAAAGTTCCTTCATCTCGCCCAGTCCCTTATTGACGTTGTCAAGAGACGTCTGAACGCTCTGGAAAGACTGTGTCAATCTGTCGTTGAGCGTCTTAGACAGCTTCTCATCAACGGTATCGCGCATCTTGGAGAGCTGAAGCTCGTTATCCTGTCTCACTTTCTCAAGTTGCTTTTCGTTATCGTCGCGCACCTTCTCAAGCTGATCGCCCGTCTCCTTACGCACCTTGTCGAGTTCCTCGCCAATCTTGGCAGTCATCTTATCGAGCTTATCGCCTGTCTCTAAGCGCACCTTATTAAGCTGAGACTCGACAGAGCCGTTCATCTTATCAATTGCCTCTGTCAGCTGCTTTTTTATATCTGCAAAACCTATAGTTATGTTCTTCTCCGTATCTCTTGCTATCTGCGTAATAGTACCCATGTACTGCCCCATTACGCTTGCCTGCGTGCCCGATGCAGAAGTTATCGTAGTCTTGATTACTTCTTCACTGCCCTTTACTACTGCTGCGACCGAGTCCTTGACGTCATCTACCGCGTTATCCGCAATCTCGGCAATATCGCCGCTCATGGCGCCGTCCGACTTAACTGTCTTGCGCTTAACCAATGCAAAAATGCCTACGCCAAGCGCGCAAGCAGAAATTATGAGCGTTATTATCAAAAGTATCGTATTTATCATTGTCTATCCCTTCTCCTATTAAGCATATCGAGCAATTCCTCTTTATCGTTTCTTTTAATCTTATATATACACATATCGAGCAGTGATTGCAGCGTTTCTCCTATCTCCTTACCGCTGTATCCCATGGCAATAAGGTCCTGCCCGTCTACCGCAAGCTGCGACAGCGACATCGGTATGCCGCTATCGACCATTTGATCTCTTATGCGGCGCATTCTGTAACATTTTTGTTTGTCCGCGCCGTATCCCGTAGCCATAGCATCGGCATACATAAGGTCTGTAAGGTCATCTACTATATCGCTATTAGCGGCTATAAATTTCCTCATCTTATTTTCTCTTGTCTTGCCGTCCATGTCTCTCATATGCGAGGCTATCAACCTGCAAGTGCGCTCTATTTCGCTCTTGGGAAATCGCAGTCTCTTTAATATATCCGCAGCTATGCACGCGCTCACCTGATCGTGCTTATACATATTACCGTCTCGCCTCATGCACTTGCCCTTGCCAACATCGTGCAACAGCGCGGCAAGACGCACCCTCTTAGGCGCATATCCGACAGCGGCAAAGCTATGCTCGAGAACGTCATACTTGTGATATTTCGCATTTTGCTCCACTCCGCCGTTAGCCGCAAGCTCGGGCAGAATGACTTCCATAGCCCCGCATGTGTACAGTCCCCTAAGAGCAACGACTGCGTTGTCTCCCTCAAGCGTCTTGATCAGCTCGTCTCTTATACGCTCGGGCGCGATATCCTTGAGCCTTCCGGAAAGCTCTGAAGACGCCTTAGCCGTCTCATCTTCCACCGCAAAGCCAAGCGTAGAGACAAACCTATACAACCGCATAATTCTCAGTCCGTCCTCGCTCAACACCCTATACGGATTGTCTACGGCCTTAAGCACTCTTGACTCTATGTCTGCCCTGCCGCCCAATAAATCTACAATACTATCATTGCATATGTCGTAATATAAAGCGTTGACGGTAAAGTCTCTTCTCCTTGCGTCCTCTGACATATCGTCGGTGAACCTCACGTCGACAGGCGTATGTGTTCCGCTGCCGTCGGGATAGCTATCTACGCGAAAAGCCGTATATTCGTAATGCCATTGACCTTTTATTATTACGGTGCCAAGCCGCTTTGAGCCCTCGCTATAGCTCATGCCCGCCTTTTTGACTATATCTGCAACCTCTTCGATACGACACGCCGAAGAGATATCAATATCGCCGCCCTCTCTTCCCATGAGTTTATCGCGCACGCAGCCCCCTACAGCATATAAAGGCTTGTCCTTAGGGAAAAACTGCGCAAGTCGCTTGAGCTCATCGTTCATCTATATACGCTCTCCTTTAAGACGCATATATCGGGAAGATTCCTATATAGCTGAGCATAGTCCAAGCCATAGCCTGCCACAAACTCGTCGCCCACAGTGTAGGCAACGTAATCGCCTTTTATATCTACCTGCCTGCGAGAGGGCTTATCAAGCAACGCACATATCTTGACAGACGCAGGGCTACGCGACTTAAGCATGTCTACGACGCTGTTCATCGTGTATCCGCTGTCGATAATATCCTCTATAATTAACACGTGCTTGCCTTGGATATCAACGCTTATGTCCTTTTCGATAATCACTTTGCCGCTAGAAACGCTGCTATTGCCGTAGCTCGAGGCAGCCAATGTATCTATAGTTACAGGCAAGTCTATCTGCCTTAAAAGGTCTGAAAAGAATACGATTGCGCCTCGCAATACGCATATCAATACAAGGTCCTTTCCTTGATAATCTTCGGTGATTTTTTTGCCAAGCTCTTTGACCTTATCGGACAACTCTTCACGAGATATGGCTACTCTTTCAACTACATTATCAAGATTACTCATTGCTGTTCACTCTCCATCGATAAATACAGTATGCGCTCGCTCGTATCATCCACCGCAAGCGAGCGGCTTATCTCATATGGCAACACCGCAAGAATTTCGTTGCCCAATGCAAGCAACGGCAACGTATCGCGCCGATACAACGGCACTTTTTTATCAGTGAGCCAATCCCCGAGCGTACGCCTCCCGCCTCCGAAAGGCAAGAATGTGTCGCCTTGCCTGCGAGTGCGCCATACCGCGCCTTGCGGAACCTTTTCCCCGTCTATTCTTAAGGCAGAGGGCAAGACGTCGGGCGACACGCGCAATATGGCGTTGCCCCATTCAACTTCGCCTATCCCAAATAGCGATTGCTTGATACTCAAGTTTATCTGTCTATATATATGCAACTCGCAGTAAGCCTTGCATGCGCAGTATCCATGCGGCAAGTCTATCTTCGCGCCGTTTTTCTTGTCTTTGAGCGCGATAATATCTTCTATATGTCCCGCAGTTATATCCACTCTGCTACCAAGCCTTTCGAGTGCGTCTATTACGGAATATTGCGCCAATATTTTATCGCTGCTAAGCGCGCTCAGCGGCAACTTGGCAACTCCGTGTACGATGTCTGCCTTTATACAACGCGACCTGATGAATTCTTCCGCATCACTTGCTCTGCTTGCCATACCTATAAGATTGTCTTCCAACGCGCCGTATCTATCCTTTAGCTTAGGGATAATAACATTGCGCATGTAATTCCTATCATAGCTAGTATCCGCATTGCTCTTATCTTCTCTGAAAGGCACGTTATTGACCTTGCAGTACTGCTCAATCTCCTCGCGAGAAATATTTAGCAACGGACGCATGACCACTCCGTCGTCTGTAGGTATGCCGCATATTCCTTTAAGTCCGCTGCCTCTTGCTATATGCATAAGGATGCTCTCTGCATTATCGCTCTTGTGATGCGCAGTCAACACTCTGTCCGCTTTGCTCTGCCGCACAGTATCTTCATAATATGCTCTGCGCAACAACCTTGCGCCCTGTTCTAAAGTGTATCCACCGCCCTTGCAATACGTCATGCAATCAAGACTCACTATCTCGCACTCCAAACCCGCGTCGTCGCAGTAACACTTGACGAACTCGCTATCCGACTTGGATTCTTCCCCTCTAATCCCGTGCTCGAAATTAATAACGTAAAACTTGGGCAGCCGCGCAGAATTAGCAATAAAATAATGCAGCAACGCCATAGAATCTTTGCCGCCGCTCACAGCAATCGCAAGCGTCTTATACTTACTAAAACATGCGCAATCCAACATACCAATATTATACAGCAATAACTGATTGCAATCAAGTCAAATATCCGCGCGCTAATAAGCCGACCTATATTACCGAAAAGTTACAACAGAATTTATTATTGCATTATCTTTATTTGCATTTCAGATAACATATTTTGAATAACCGTATATAAACTATATAT
>CAMWNK010000071.1 GCA_947175555.1 uncultured Clostridia bacterium
CGTCTAATTTCGCACTAAGATATTGACATATAATGATATAAATATTAAAATATTATTACATATATCGGCTACAGCTTGAAAAATGATCATCAATTATGCTAATACATGTACAAAATCGGGAGATGCGAAAGCGTCTTATTTTATTAATTACACTGAAATTACGCTCTGAATTGCTTTAACTATTACTGTTGTCGTACTTAAATAAGCGCTTAAATATTAGATAGCCGGTATTGACTTTACACTCGTCTTTGACTTACGTTAATAAAAATAAGCGCGGAAATAATCCCGCGCTTACGATTTACCAATAAGAAATTGCTATTACTTCTTGAGCTTAGCCTCAAGCTCCTTCTCCATATCTGCAAGCTCCTTAGGCAAGGTGCCGTCTGCATCGAACTTGGAGTAGAAAGCCTTGATGCCCTCGCAATCCTCGAGCCAAGCGTCCTTATCGATGCTGAGCAAGCCCTTAACAGTGTCGAGGTCTATATCCAAGCCCTCGATATTGATATCCTCAGCCTTAGGGATAAAGCCGATAGGCGTCTCAACAGCCTCAGCCTCGCCGTCGATTCTCTTAAGTATCCAATCGAGCACGCGCATATTGTCGCCGAATCCGGGCCAGATGAAATGTCCGTCCTTATCGGTCCTGAACCAGTTGACGTTGTAGAACTTAGGCTGCTTATCCTTATCGACAGTCTTACCGATGTCGAGCCAGTGCTGGAAGTAGTCGCCCATATTGTAACCGCAGAAAGGAAGCATTGCCATAGGATCGCGCCTTACTACGCCGACTGCGCCGCTAGCTGCAGCGGTGGTCTCGGAAGCCATGATAGAGCCTACGAATACGCCGTTGTTCCAATCCTTAGCCTCGTATACGAGCGGAGCGGTCTTAGCGCGACGTCCGCCGAAGATGAATGCGCTTATCGGTACAGGCTCTCCGCTGAAGAACTTGTCGGAAATGCAAGGGCAATTCTCGGCAGGCGCGGTGAAGCGGCTGTTGGGATGAGCGCCCTTCTCGGTAGAGGTGGTGCCGTCCCAGTCGTTGCCCTTCCACTCGATAGCATTCTTAGGAGGGTTCTTATCAAGACCTTCCCACCATACGGTGCCATTATCCTTATTATAAGCTACGTTGGTGAAGATAGTGTTCTTCTTAGTAGAAGCAAGCGCGTTGGGGTTGGACTTGACGTTGGTGCCGGGAGCTACGCCGAAGAAACCGTTCTCGGGATTGATTGCATACAGTCTGCCGTCCTCGCCCTTCTTAATCCATGCGATGTCGTCGCCGACAGTCCATACCTTATAGCCCTTGTCGCGATAAACTTCGGGAGGAATGAGCATTGCAAGGTTGGTCTTGCCGCAAGCCGAAGGGAAAGCAGCCGCCATATAGACGGTGTCCTTACCGGGACGCTCGATACCGAGTATGAGCATGTGCTCTGCCTGCCAGCCCTCGTTCCTACCCTGATAGGAAGCGATACGCAGCGCGAAGCACTTCTTGCCCAGCAGCACGTTGCCGCCGTAGCCGGAGTTAACGGATATAATAGCGTTGTCCTCGGGGAACTGGCAGATATATCTCTCGTTCTCGTCTATCTGGCATCTTGCGTGAGTACCTCTGACGAAATCGTTGGAATCGCCCAAAGCGTCAAGGACATTCTTGCCCACGCGAGTCATAATCTTCATGTTAAGTACGACGTAGATAGAGTCGGTGGTCTCGATACCTATCTTGGATATAGGTCCGCCGACAGGTCCCATGGAATAAGGGATAACGTACATCGTCCTGCCCTTGTAAGAGCCGTCAAGTATGGAGTTGAGCTTAGCGTAAGCCTCCTTAGGATCCCACCAGTTGTTAGTAGGACCGGCTTCTTTCTTGCTGCGAGCGCAAATAAAGGTGCGTCCCTCTACACGCGCGACGTCGTTAACCGCGGTGCGGTGCAACAGACAGCCGGGGAGCAGATCATTGTTAAGTCTGATCATTTCGCCGGAAGCTACAGCCTCGTCGGTGAGCTTGTTATAAAGCTCCTCGGAACCGTCAATCCAGACGACTTTGTCGGGCTTGCACAGCTGCACTCTGCTGTCTACAAACTCGAGTACTTGCTTGTTCGTAGTCAAATTAGCCATTAATTATATCTCCTTAGATATTTTTATCAGTTAATAGCGCGATAGCGCGCTTACTATACCTAATGTATTATATCACGCAAAACGCAGATTGGCAACAAAATATCGACTGCTACTGCGCCGCTGATAATAGCAATGCGCCCTAAGTAAGCGGCGCTTTAGACTTATAACCAAATGCTTTACATAGAAATTATATTCAATTGATATTTAGACTGTAATCGCCTGCCGCGGCGAGCCGATTAAATTAAGACGAAGAAAAGCGTTGCCCTCTTAATTAATAACTTATCAATACCGATTGCCTTATCTGCGCATAACGACTTCGCGCTTGTCGACGCCGACAATACCTTCCGATTTCATAGAAGCCAGCTCACGCATCATCGCGCTCCTGTCGCAGCAAATATAATCTGCAAGCGTAGATAGAGAAAAAGGCAGCGTAAAAGTGTTGCCGCCGCTCTTGGCGCAGCCGATAGCAAAATAGTTGAGCAGCTTATCCCTTATACTGCGGTTACTGAGCACCTCAACACGCTCGCTGAGCGAGCGAGCCTTGGACGAGATAATAGAGAGCATATTGCGCACAAGCACGTTATGCTTATTGCAATAATGCGCGCATCTGCATGATACAAAGTCTGCGGGGATAAATACTACGAGCGCGCTCTTGCGGCATACGACTGCAAGCATATCTCCCGTAAGATTGGTAAATGCGAGCGTCTGACCAAACATATCTCCCTCGCCTATCATCTCAAGCACGGTGCGGTTGCCGTCGTAATCGATACGCTCAAGCTCCGCCTCGCCCTTGATAATTACGCCTATACATTGCTTATCGCTATCAAATCGGCACACGGTATCGCCAACAGAAAAATCCTTAAATTTTGCATCGGAGCACTTGAGCATAGCGGATATCTCGCTCTCCTCTATGCCTTCAAACAACGGACTGCGTGTAAGCGCAGCTACTATATTGCCTTTATCCATTTTACCCTCCGAAGCGCTCCGCAACATCAATCATAATGCGGAAGTATTTCCAATTTACGATACCGCTTTTTTCTCGCAAATGACTGTCGCATATGCAACAGGCAATATTAATTATTATACAATATATTATTAATAAAGCAAATGCGCCCCTTATGACGGGGCGCGGATAATACTATCTGTCTTTGCGCCGCTTGCCCTTGCGCTCCTTGATAGCGGCGTTTTCTTTAAGCTCGATATCCTGGTCGCCGTAGAAAAAGTTTTTCTGAATGCGCGCCTTGCGCATTAGTCCGCTTTTTACGATGCAAATCTCTTCTTCGGCATAGTTCACGTCGAAGGCGTCGAGTATAGGCTCGAAATCTCTAACCCTTGATACAAACTCTTTATAATCCTTCTTGCCGCTGCTCCAACCTGCCTCGGCGAGCGCGCCCATGCGAGGGAATAGCAAAAATTCCAGCTTGTAGGCGTCGGGTATCCACTCCGTCCATACTGCGCCCTCAACGCCGAGTACGTGCTCTCTGTGCTTAGGCTTAATGCCGCTGATATAAGGCGTGAATTCATACGTGTTACGCAGCGGATATACTGCATAAGCAAAATCGAAGTAGAAATTCCTATGCTTGCTTATTATGACGTCTCCGCCCAGTTTAATATGCTTGACTACATTCTTGTCCGTAATAGGCACCCAATACTGAGCGATAACCGTGCGGTCGAGATTGGAGCCCATAAGCACCTCGTTCCAGCCTATCAATCTCTTGCCCTTGCCTTTAAGATAGCTTTGAATTTTGTTATTAAACCACGCGTGCATTTCATTGACGCCCTTCAAGCCCTCGCGCTTCATGAGCTCGTTACACTTAGGACACTTCTTCCACTCCTCGGTAGGCACTTCGTCTCCGCCGATGTGATAGAAGGGATAGGGGAAAAGCTCGCACACTTCGTCTATGACGTCATAGACAAACTGCATGGTCTCAGGATTGCCTATACATGCGGTCCTATTCCAATCTTTTATTCCCTGACTGAGCGGCACCTTACCGCCGAAATACCACGGCACTTCGCACTTGATATCGCGACAAGCAAGCCACGGGTATGCCGCGAACGCCGCCGCAAAGTGAGCGGGCATGTCTATCTCGGGCAATATGGATATTCCGCGCTCAAGCGCGTAAGCCACCACCTCTTTTATCTGCTCTTGCGTATAGTAGCCGCTGTGAGGAATACCGTCGCCGTCTATACCGCGCCAACCGTTGATGTTGCTCTGCGAGCGCTTGGAGCCTATCTCGGTAAGCAGCGGATATTTCTTAATCTCAATACGCCAGCCTTGATCGTCCGTAAGGTGCCAATGCAACACATTGAGCTTGTGCATACCCATCAAGTCTATTATCTTCTTTATGAAGTCTATCCCGTAAAAATGTCGCGCCTCGTCAATCAGCACGCCGCGCCAACCGTAATTGGGCTCGTCCTCGATTACGCAGCACTTGACCTTGTGGTCTGCACCCGATACGTCGAGCTTGCCTGCAACGCGAAGCGACTGTATCGCCCATATCGCACCCCTTGCCGTGCTTGCGGATATCTCAATGCCATCAGTTGCTATCTTAAGCCTGTAGCCCTCTTCTTTCAAAGAGGAATCATACTTGATGTCTATCGTTACGCCGTCTGCCGCGCGTGTCTTGAATACCTCTGATATCAGCGTCTGACATTCATTAAGACGCTCGTCTATATTAACCTTAGATACGTTAGATAAGTCGAGCTTGCCTTGAGCGGGCAAAACTTTAAGCGGTTTGGGTATAATGTTCATAATTCTCTCCGTTTAATTTTAATAGACAGCTCTCGGCATTACTCAATCGCATACTTACAATGCCTTAATGCAGCGCATATATACTCTCTTGTAGCCGAATACATCCGATTAGATTGTAACAGAAAATGTCGCTTTTGTAAAGAGCGACTTTACAATGCAAGCCGTCCATGCGCATACAATTGTATATCAACTATATTGATTATCTATTGTCTTTAGATAATGAGAATTTTTTTTGCTTATAATTATTGTAATTATTATGGTACAGCCGAGAGATTTTTGGGTGCAAAAATCTCTCGACCGCGTCAGATTGTAAAGGAATAATTTTATTCTTCTCCCGTATGAGGAGTGATATTATCGTCGCTGCGTCTATTCTCGCGCTTATTCTTTTTCAGCCTCACCGCAATCACAATGAAAGTAATTGATATTATCAACATTACTACTACCACTGCTATCTGCGTAATCACATACATCTTAATCCATATGCTTTCTTCGTCCGACGTATTGCCGCCGTTGTTGCCATTGCCGCTACCCCCGCTGTAATCGAACTCGTGAGACGCGCTCGCCGTAGCGTCTGGCAGCGGCATACCGCTCGCGTCTACAAACTCGAAGTTACGCGCATACGCATCTTTAAGCGTTGCCTTAACGCTGTAATTCTTGCCTGCCACCATTTCTGACGCACTCACAGTATTGCCGTCCTCGTCCGTGTATGTGTAGTTGAAAGCATTGTTGTTAAGACAGCCCGCAAGCTCCTCGGGGATATCTATGGTAGGAAGGCTGCCGCTATTGCTCCACTCGGACGGCAGCTTAGCCTTAGCTATCTTAAGCGTCAGCTCAATTTCTTCGCTTGACGTAGTGCCGTCGCCGTTGTCCCAGCAGTATAAGCCGCTTGTAAAGCGTATCTTTATCTTATACTCTCCTGCGTCAGTCGCGCCAGTAACCTCGCTTACTATCTCCATATATTCGGGATTGAATCCCTCAAGTCCGAACAGCTCTACAATAGTATCTGCGGTAAAGTCGCGCTGAGTGCCGTTGTAGTATACTACCTTACTGCCGTCCGTAGGAAACGTGGGCTTGGCTACAGGTTTCTTATCCACGCCTGTAGGAAGTGGCATCATAAATCTGTGCTGTGTCGCCCCGTCTACTTCCGCATTGCCCTCGTATTTTGCCTTTACATATACTTCGCGGTAGTAGTAGCTGCCTGCTTCCATATCGCTTGTGGTAAGTACGTTGCCGTCCTCGTCTACGTAGCGATAGTCGTAATATACTGGCAACGTGCCCGCCACTTGCGAATACTCGTCAT
>CAMWNK010000072.1 GCA_947175555.1 uncultured Clostridia bacterium
TCGATATCAAGTGGAATATCAATCCGTACGCAGTGCGAGTGATGTGGGACAATACGTCTTTTGTAGCAGACGGCAACGTGCACAGACCTACCGCGTCAATAGTCAACTTCGAGAATGGCAATATCAACTTCGAGTACAGCGGAGATACCAACGCGAGCAAGGTGCACAACGGCTACAGCGTAAGCGTTAGCATAGCTCGCACCGATCCCAACTACCTCAATTACAGCTTGTCCAATACGACTGTAGTATTTGATATAATCCTTGGGGCAGGTATGTCATTAGTGTTCATAGACTGGACGGACGGAGCGGGCAATCCCTTTGCAAACGGCGACAGTCTGACATTTAACGGCACAGTACAACACCCCGTAGTAACGATAACAGACGTGGCAGGCAATGTGATAACAGACGCAAACGTAACGTATGCCGACGCAAGCGGCAATGCGATAAGCTCCAAATGGACGGGCAGCTATAGCGTAAAGATAAGCATAGACACATCTAAGTACGCCATAGACGGAGCGTGCTCGGACGTATGCGAGTATGTGATAGTAGTGGACACAAGCGGCAACGGAGAGTATAAGATAATTTCAATCGAGGTAGGCGGGAATTATAAAAAGAACTATTCTACAGGCGATAGTTTCGATAGTTATGGCATGGTAGTATACGGAATATATCCCGATGGGGAGAAGGTGGAGCTAAACAGCAATGATTATACGTACTCGGGCGGCGACACGCTTGGCGAGGGCGACAATACAATTACTGTAAGCTACGGCGAGTTGAGCGCGACGTTTACCGTCAAGGCAGGGCAGCTCGTAGAGGGCGGCGTAATAGACGGCAAGTGGGTGAGTATGAAGATGTTCGCAATCTGCATGTCGGGTGTCGCGGTGCTCATAGCGATTTGCATTGCGCTCGTGTGCGTGGTTATCAATCTTGCTCGTCGTATACCCAAGCCCGAGCGGCAGGCGGAAGAGACGTCTTACACGGAAAAAGACGGCGATTAAAGCTGACTATAGCTGAATATTAACAGTTATTTACTTGATTAAACGGCGGTAATATCTTGCGAGTAAGGCATACTATTCGTATATGATATTCCAAGCCAAAGGTGTTAAGACTGTCTTAGTTGCGGCGCTCGTCGTTATGATATCGGCATCACTTTTTATGCCTGTGATTGCCGTTGCCGAGCAGAGCGCTACCGTAGGCGGAACGGTGAGGATATTTACTTTTTCCACCTCTTTCGCAACGTCTTCGGAGGGCAGAGCGCACAACGTAATGCTTGCGGCATCCAACTTTCTGTGGCGCGAGGTAAGAGCTGGGCAGGAGCTTTCCTTCAACGAGATAGTAGGCGAGCGCAGTGAGGAGAGAGGATATAAGATAGCGCACGTAATCAATAACGGCGAGTATGTAGAGGGTATCGGCGGCGGAGTATGTCAGGTATCGTCCACGCTATATTGCGCATGGATAAGAGCGGGATTGGGAGTAAAGAGCGTCAGAGGACACTCCTTGCCGTCGTCGTATTGCGAAATGTCGCAGGACGCGACTGTGAGCGACGCGATAGATCTCGTCCTTGTCAACGACTGCGGGCAAGACGTATTCGTCAATGCGTATACCGTCAACCGCAAGCTGGTATTCGAGATATACGGCGTAAAGCCGCAATATGAGATAAAGCTGCATACGCAGGTGCTTGGCACCATTCCGGCAGGAGAAGATATCGAGTATGTCGACAGCTTGCCCGACGGCAGCGAATATAAGGTAATTACTAAGCCTAAGGACGGATACCGCACTTGCCTGATAGCCGATTATTGCAAGGACGGCGTGATAGTGGAGACTAAAGTGCTGCGCAACGACATATACCGTCCCACAGATAAAAAAATTCTTATGGTAGCCGATTAATCCTTATAGAGTATTTCTCTTGATAGTGCCTATGCCTACGCCGAGTAGGTTGCCGTCCGCCATATATTGCTTAGCCGCGCGTTGCAAAGACGTATTTTCGGGCAGCTCCTCTATAGCGGACAATCTGCTGTCTCCTTTTGCGCTGAAAATGGCGGAGATTTCTTTGCTGCCTAATCCGTATATTCTCTCCAATGCCTGCCTCTCGTCTTTAGTAGAATACGCTATATCGAATAGGTCCATAAACTTAACTATATTTGACGTTTTGAGCATATAATCCCTATTGCCTTGATATAGCAGCCAACTTTCGCAAAAGTAATACTCATAGCTATGCTTGGGAAAATATTTTGCAAAAAATTTGTCCGCCGCCTGTATGGACGCTACGCATTCCGCTTGACTTAGCTTTTCTCCTTGCGGGATGTGGATATACACCGACTTTTCTCCGCAGGAAAGGGGCAGCGGGGCGGGAGTAATTTTGCCTCTATATCTGAAGAGCTGAAATTGCAGTCTGCCTATTTTGAAAAGACTGAAGTTGATATGATTTTTTATCCAACCGATATTATTCAGCCCGTTATTGCCGCAGTTGTCGCACCATATCCTTATATCGTCCATCGTATCGCAGAATATCTTATCGTCAATGCCGTGCCGTCTGTACAGGCGCAGTGTCTTTTCGGCGGCTTTGAGAGCGGTGGCCAATTTTATTATGTCGTTTTGTTTTGCAAGGCGGAGAGTCTTGCCCTTAGCATAGCTCTTACTCAGCCTCAAGACTTTAGCGTTATCTTTTGGACTAAGATTACGGATTTCGTCCAGCAGGCGGTTGTCTATATTGATATAATCAAGCATTTCGTAATCCATAAGCGCGTCCTTGTCAGTGCAGTTTTGACGGCGGCGGCTTTATTGCGATACTCGTTATCAATAGCCGCGCGTCCAATATCGATTGTATTATTAATCTTGAGTTTTGTCAATGCCGCAATGCGTGGAATTATTACTTATGTATGCGGACATGGCTGCGCGTTGCTTGCAAAATTTAGACGTAGTAGTTGCTAAGCGCAGATAAATATAGCAGCGCGTGCGCGGCGGGGGATATAGCTTTCTTGCCTTTATGTAAAATTTATGATAATATTATATAAATTGCGCGCAAAAAGGAATAAATAATGGAAGATTACAACGTAGAGATTATTACGGCACAAGAGTCTGAGACGTCTTCTAAGTCGACTGAATCCGCGCCGCTCAACTTTGCGCCTGTAAAGAAGCGTAGCAGTTTTACAAGCAAAATCGGCTTTGTTTTGGCAGCGGCAGGCTCGGCTGTAGGATTGGGCAATATATGGAGATTCCCCTATCTTGCGGCAAAGTACGGCGGCGGAATATTTATTCTCACATATATTATTCTTGCAGTAACCTTCGGTTTCGTGCTCATGATAGCGGAGATTGCCATAGGTAGAAAGACGGGCGTCAGCGCAATCAACGCATTTAAGAAACTCAACAGAAAGTGGGGCTTCCTCGGCGTGCTGTGCGCGATAATTCCGATAATTATTTTGCCATATTATTCCGTTATAGGCGGTTGGGTAGGCAAGTATTTCGTTACGTTTTTAAGCGGAGCGGGCGCGCAGGCGGCTACTGACGGATTCTTTAACGCATTTATCACGTCGCCGTGGCAGCCGCTCGTCTTTTTTGCCGCATTTGTAACGGTGGTATTTGTTATAGTATTGTTCGGTGTGGAGAAGGGCGTTGAAAAGACAAGTAAATTCCTCATGCCCGCGCTCGTCATTCTTACAATAGGCGTTACGATATACACATTGACCATGCCTGGGTCTGCCGAGGGCGTGAAGTATTACTTTTTGCCCGATTTCAGCAAGTTTTCTATTAAGACGCTGCTTGGGGCGTTGGGACAGCTCTTCTATTCCATGTCGCTGGCGATGGGCATAATGATTACATACGGCTCTTATATGAAAAAGGATAATCGTATAGAGTCGTCCGTGCATCAGATAGAGATTTTCGATACCGGTATCGCGCTGCTTGCAGGCTTGATGATAGTGCCTGTATCTTACGTTTTTTCGGGCGGAAGCCCCGAGACTTTGGGACAAGGTCCAGGGCTCATGTTCGTGTCATTGCCCAAGGTATTTGCCACGTTCGGACCTGTAGGCGGCGGCATACTTGGCGGACTGTTTTTTGCATTGGTGCTCTTTGCCGCGCTTACGTCTGCTATCTCGCTTATGGAGACGGTCATCTCCATTGTCATGGACAAGTTTAAGCTCTCAAGGCGCAAGTCGTGCCTGATTACGTATATCGGCACGCTGCTTTTAGGTATTCCGTCCGCACTCGGCTTCGGAGTGCTAAGTAAAGTATCTATAGGCGGCATGACTATACTTGATATGTTCGACTTTTTGAGCAATTCCGTACTCATGCCCGTTGCCGCCTTCCTCACGTGCATATTTATAGGGTACGTGATTAAATGCAGGACTATCACGGACGAAATCGAGCTTAACGGCAAGTTCGCCATGAAGAAGTTTTTCAACGTTATGGTCAAGTATATTTGTCCTTTAGGCATAGCGGCGATACTCATTACCGCCATACTCGACGTTGCGGGCGTACTCGCATTTTAATATAATTAAAAGCAAGTTGCATGGGGCGTTGCTAAAGTGTCGATTACGGTAATATAACGTCGCTTATGACCAAGGGACAGCGCAAATAAGTTAAAATAGTTAATAATGTCTTCAAGACAGTAAATAAAGGAGAAAATTATGGCAAACAGATTTATTTTGAATGAGACATCCTATTTCGGCAGCGGCGCGAGGAAGGAGATTGGCAATGAAATCAATCGCAGAGGATTTAACAAGGCGTTCATCGTAGCGGATAAGGACCTTATTAAATTCGGCATTGTAGATATGGTTACTACAGAGCTTAACGACGTCGTAGCGTATGAGATATTTTCCGACTTTAAGGCCAATCCCACCGTCGACAACGTCAAGGCAGGTATAGAGGCTTACAAGGCTTCGGGCGCAGACTTTATTATCGCAATCGGCGGCGGCTCGGCTATCGACACGTCCAAGGGCATCGCTATCGTTGCCAATAATCCCGAGTTTGCGGATATAGTGTCGCTCGAGGGCGTAGCAGATACTAAGAATAAGTGCGTGCCTATCATCGCTTTGCCTACTACCGCAGGTACTGCCGCAGAAGTAACTATCAACTATGTCATTACCGACGAGAAGACGGGCAGGAAGATGGTGTGCGTAGATCCCAACGACATTCCCGTGCTCGCAATCGTAGACGCAGAGCTCATGGCTACCATGCCCAAGGGACTTACAGCCGCGACAGGTATGGACGCTCTCACTCACGCTATCGAGGGATATATTACAAGAGGAGCGTGGGAGCTTTCCGATATGTTCGAGCTCAAAGCAATAGAGCTTATCTCCAAGAATTTGCGCGCCGCCACCTTTAACGGTAAAGATATGACTGCGCGTGAAAATATGGCTCTTGCCCAGTATGTTGCGGGTATGGCATTCTCCAACGTCGGACTTGGCTGCGTACATTCTATGGCGCATCCGCTCGGAGCAAGGTTCGATATCGCGCACGGCGTTGCCAACGCGCTGCTTTTGCCTATCGTTATGGAGTTCAATATGCCCGCCGCTATGGAGAAATATTGCGAAATCGCTAAGGCTATGGGCGTAGATATCTCCGGCATGAGCGTGGAGCAGGGCGCTAAAGCCGCGGTAGAGGCTGTCAAGACGCTTTCGCTAGACCTCAACATTCCTCAGAGACTTAGAGATATCAATATCCCTAAGGACGCCCTTGAGCAACTTGCAAAGGACGCTTTTGCAGACGTCTGCACTGGCGGCAATCCCAGAGACATAACCGAGCAGGATATTCTTGCGCTGTATAATGTGGCTTATTGATAAGCAAGTTGCCGTATATCACCGAGCAATATTGACAATAATAATATAATTATAATAAAGTGCCGCAGCCGATAATTCGATTGCGGCTTTTTATTATAGTTAAATTAAAACTATATTATTTAAGCAATAAAAGTTATTACGATTTTCTTTTTGCAGTAATATTATAAACTAAGTC
>CAMWNK010000073.1 GCA_947175555.1 uncultured Clostridia bacterium
TGTTGCTGTTCTCAAATCTAGTTTTTTAAACTCTTCTATTTTCAATAGTAAGTCAAGAGTATTTATGTTATTTAATGGATTTTGTTTAACCATGTACTTTTACCTCTTTTTTCTTTAAATAAAATTAGTAAAAAATTACTGACGCAAATTGCATAAACTGCTTTATATAAAAGTAACAAACCTGCACTAAACAAAGAGCAGGTTTGTTACTTGTCTTGGTGCGGATGACAGGACTTGAACCTGCACAGCCTTGCGACTATAAGAACCTGAATCTTACGCGTCTGCCAATTCCGCCACATCCGCACGCATTAGATATTTTAGCATAAAGTTGATGCTTTGTCATTAAAAATGTATATAAAATCGCGGAAAATAAAGCGAGCGATGTAGCATAGGCGCGAAAGATATATAAATAAGGATATATATAATTATATAAATAAAATATATATAGATAAATTATTTTAGGCTGCGGCTATATCATGAGCGCGAAAAATTCATATTAATTGACTGTTATTCAAAGCTGCTTTTGTGAGATAAATGGGCGCAAAATACGCGAATAAACGCGTTGAAAAGTAAAATTATTCTCAAAAGAATAGTTTTTGACACGCTGCGACAAATATTGTTAAATTTTGCTATTTTTCTCGTTGGGAAGTCGTGCTTTACGGGTATATAATGACATCAGAAAACAATCGGAGGACAAATATGACAAAAATCAACGTAGTTATTGCGGACGACAGTGCTGAATTATGTAACAGTATAAAAGAATTTTTCCGCGAAGACGAACAAGTGCAAGTAGTAGCAACGGCAGGCGACGGAGTAGACGCATTGGACAAGGTCCAGCGATATCAGCCCGACGTACTCATACTGGATATAATCATGCCGGGGCTGGACGGGTACGAAGTGCTGGGCAGAATCAAGAAGCTCACTATCGCGCGCAAGCCCAAGGTGATCGTCATATCTCAGCTGTGCAGCGACACGTTCATAACCAAAGCATTGTCGGGCGGAGCGGTGTACTTTATGGCTAAGCCTGTCAATAATGAGATATTGCGCGAGCGCATCATAGAATTCGGCACAGGCAGCAAGGCGGGCGCTGCAAAGCAGACTGCAGGCTATAACAGCAGGCAAAAGTCCTTGGACGAAAAACTTGCCAATATATTCATTACCGTGGGCATACCCGCGCATATTAAGGGCTATCAGTTCTTGCGCGAGGCTATCAAGATGGCTATAGATAATCCCGATATCATTAATTCTATCACCAAGAAGCTCTATCCCGGGATTGCAGAAAAGTTCAATACCTCGGCGTCAAAAGTAGAACGCGCCATACGCCACGCAATAGAGGTGGCTTGGAACAGAGGTAAAATCGAAAATATCAATAGCATATTCGGTATCAAGATTTATTCTCCCAACGATAAGCCTACCAACGGCGAGTTCATCGCATTGCTTGCCGATAAGATGATTATGGAAGGAGCGTAAAGCCTCGGCACGGGCTACACAGCATACCTATCATTCCCTTACTCGCCCGTGTCGATATGGGGACGGCCGTTGCGGTCGTCCCTTATTTTATTGTCATGCAAGGCAAATCTGCATATTTCGCCGTAAAAAGACCTTAATTTGCGTTAAAACTTGCGATTTTGTTGCAAAACGTATATTGTTGCGCTATATTATATGTATAACAATAATCTATTACGGAGGTTAAGTTTTATGGCTACATGGTTTAATAAGCAGAGCCGTCTTATTCAGATTATTTTGCTTATAATCCCGTTTGTTAACTGGATTGTCGAGGTTTGCGTAAGATGGTCGGCTTTCCTTAAGACCAAGAACATCATCACATTGATTACCGCGATAGTCGTTACATTCGGCGGTCTGTTCATAGGCTGGTTGGATGCAGTGTGGTGCTTGCTGTTCAAGCATATGATATTTGCTAAGGCGTAATATTATTTTTCAGCTTGAGTGTAGAGCGTTCCTGTTATCGGGGCGCTCTATTTTCTTACGATATTATCTAATATTTTCATAAAAATAAGCAGCCGATAAGCTGCTGACCTGTACATGTATTAATATAATTGATGATCATTTTTTCAATCTGTAGCCGATAATTGTATTAATATTTTAGACCTAATATATTTATATGTCAATGTCTTAGCGCGAAATAGGGCGAAAAACCATATATTTCCTTAATAGTTCCACACGGATTTTTCTTATTTGATCATCAATTATATTAATTTATGTACATTTTTCAAGATGCGATTTTGACGCCGATATACAATATCCGAGACAAACGGAACAATATAACATTGCTCTTTAATATACGCTCCGATAACTATAAATTGAGATTTAAGTTGTTTATATGGAGATATAATGTCAACTAAAAGATATAGATTAATATCAACATTTAGCGCGGCAATTATCATTGTCGCAGTATTGCTATGCTTAGCCTTTATTTCATTTGATAATTATGAAGTATTTGCTTTTAATACCTCTACTATGGAGCAATTTTCTGTAGATATCGGCGATATTTTACTTAAGGGCTACGAAGACCGTACAGACGGCAAGATCTTTGACGGTATGGCAATGCAAGCATTATATGCAAAGCTTACCGGCAACGAAAATAAGACAGATATTAGCGACGTGGATAATCTATTGCAAGATGTCGATGCAGTTACAGCTGCCGATATACGCAGTAAGAACGGTAATAAAGATATCATACTCACTTTGGACAATCAGCAGTGGACGGTAGCGCATCTCACTAAAGATAGGTCGGGCAACACAATCCTCACGTTGTGGCTGGCATATAGCACGACAACTCATCAATGGAATAAGTGGTGGAACGCAGCTGTTAATGTGGATTATCCTTCGTCAATGTACAGCAGCAGCTATATAAGAGCGAGCGCACTCAATAGCGGCAGCAGCTATGTTGCTACTCAAGGCGCGACAACGCTTACTGAGATAGAGCAGAGCCCTACTCATCAATATGCAAGGCTCACAATGCCTAAGGAAGAGGTGGCGGGCTCTTTAACAGACTTTATTGTTACTCCTGCACAAGTGGCGTATCAAGAGACGGAAAATAATACTGTAAGTAAGCAGCTAGGCACCAGCACATTTTTTACAAATCCTAACGAAGCGTACGGTACACCGAGCGGTAGCATTAATTACGCAGCCAATATGGATTTCTCAGCAAAGAACGGTTATTCGGAATGGAAAGACGATTACATATGGCTGCCTTCCTTTACAGAAGTCGGAAATAAGAATAGCGGAACAGGAATATGGGCATTGTCTACTTATCAACGAGCTTTGCATAATAATAATACATGGACGCGCACAGGCTTTTTGGCTAACGCTGAAGCTGCGTACTCTATTAATGCAATAGGTAATGGGGAAAGTATTGGTGTGCATACGCAATCTTATGCCGTTCGTCCCGCATTCCACTTGAATCTTACAAAAGTTGCTGAGCATAGCGGAGCGTCTTCTTTGGCAGAGCCTACAGACGTAAGCGTAGAATATAAGGGCTCTTCTCTTACTATAGACGATATAGTGGCGGAGCAGAAAGAGTGGTACAATTCAGATAAGCTAAACATCACATGCGATAGCGATATTAAAGACGCAGACACATATAGGGTGAAGGCAGAGATAAATGCAGAGCTTGCAGCAGACGGTCTTACATTTAAGGGCGAGCCTGACACGAGCGCAGGCGAGAGCGATACGGTGCGATACTTCAACTTTACCGTAACCAAGAAGAAGATAGGTATAAAAGCAGAATTGGATAGCGGAGGACTGCCAACTGTAACTCTTAATAATGCAGGCGACGTATACACAGGCGACACACCTGACAACGGACGCGCGCCGAACTTCGGTTTTACGTACACGTCAAGCGGGGGAGTTACCTCGGAGACTCTGCCTACAGACGTAGGCACGTATACCGCCACGGCAAAAATGACCAATGAGTGCAACTACGAGATAGATGCGGAAAATAGTACAATATCTGTCATATATAAGGTAGATAAGAAGTCCGTAGATAAGCCCGCCTTATCGGGACAGGTAACTAAGCAATATAACGGCGAGGCGCAGAGCTTTACCCTGCAAGGGGTAACTGCGGACGTATCGCTTACCTTGCCCGACGGGGTAACGTATACAGACGGCGCGCTTAGCGCAACTAATGCCGGCACGTATAAGATAACCGTAGCTCTTAAGAGTACGTCTACTATGATATGGGCGGACGGGACGGACAGCGCGTATGAGCTGACTATCTCAATAACCAAGAGACCGCTCAACATTACAATATCTGTAGATACGTCGTCATGGTCATGGAAGGTAGGGGAGACGCCTACGGTAACAATAGTAGGCGACAGCTTAGCGGCAGACACCACGGAGCTGCATATCTATTATTGCAAGAACGGCTCGTCTGTAAAGTACGACCTTGATGCGTATAAGGTGATAACGGGCAAGACACGCACTATAATAATGCCTGTACTGGACCAAGGAGACTACTATATAGGAGTAGAGCTATTCGGCGATAAGCAGGGCAACAGCAATTACGAGATACTTGCAAGCACAGTAACGCAGACCTTTAAGGTGCTCGGCAACGATATCACCTTTACGGACGCGGATATCAAGTGGCAGTATAATAACACGCCTGTTACCAATCCCTCCGCTACGCTTACGTTGACGTATACGGGCAGTATCTTCCGCTTTAACATAGACGCAAGCGATCTTGCGAGCAAGGGCGTAAAGATAGATACTACTAAGGGCACCAACGGCTACAGCGGAGATATTACCGCAACCAACGCTAAGACAAGCGGCACGTATAGCGTAACTGTATATATTACCGAGCTTGACAATACGTATGCCGAGTTTGATGCGGAGTATACGCTTAAGTACAGCATAGATAAGGCTAAGTACGACTTATCGGGACTTGCATGGGATTACAACGATAGCAACCCCTTGCAGTTCATAGCAGGCAAGGCGCAGGGCATAACGCTTACAGGCACGTTGCCTACAGGACTTACGGTAAGCTATGCAGGCAACGGCAATATCCCCGTAGGCAGTTATACAACTACAGCGAGCTTCAACGTGTCGGACGCGCTCAACTATTACAAGCCTATATCGAGCGACAGTAATACGTACCTCGGCAACTTCGAGTGGAGCAAGGCTTGGCGTATTGATAAGGCGACGATAACCTGCTCATGGAAGATAGATACCCGCGAGAATGTCGCAACCTACAACTTGCCCATATTGCAGAGCATAGGCAGTATGGACGTAGACAGCATGGTAACGTATAGATATTACGACTATCAGAGCGGCAGCAAGGGCGACGAGGTAACGATAGCGCAGATTAACTCTAATATAAATCAGCAGCACAGATATCTTGTAGTAGCCGAGCTTAAGAGTGAGCATACTGCTAATTATGCGCTTGCTAACGATAGCACAGACTTCACGGTTGGCGTCAATAGATATCCCGTCATACTCAAGATGGATATAGACGGACAGCAGTTGCCCTACAGACCCGAGGGCTATACCCCTAACGTAACTGTAGATAGCGTAGGCGGACTGACTATAGCTGATATCACGTTTACCTATTTCAAGGACGGCGCGACGCAGGGCAGCACGAGCATACCCGTAGCGGTAGGCAAGTATAAGGTGCAGGCAACGCTCAAGTATGGCACGGACGATAACTACCTTGATCCCGAGAGCGCGGAGTTCAGCTTTGAGATAGTCAAGGCAGACATTGATGT
>CAMWNK010000074.1 GCA_947175555.1 uncultured Clostridia bacterium
CCCTCAAGGGTGCAAGATATTAAGGCAAAACAGCCGCAGCAACCGTCGCTGTCCGATAGACTTAAAGAAAAATTTTCCAACGTCGACACATACGTCAATACGGCTCCGTCGATAAGAAAGACCATGGTTGCCCAGCCTCCTCAATATAACCGACCGACTACGGATAAATCCTTGTATAAGATGTCGTCTCCGCTTCTTGACGCCGTCGATAAGGAGCTGTCAGGAGATTATACGGTAATAGGACAGATATTCAAGACTTTCCTTATAATCGAGCGGAAAGATAAAGTTTACTTGATAGATCAGCACGCAGTGCATGAAAAATTTATCTATGACGAATATGTAAAACAAATGGAGAACATGTCTATTTCCTCCCAGCAATTACTTGTTCCTTATGTATTCGACGCCGATTCGGAGCAGTATGAATTTCTTAGTAAAATACTAAGCGAGCTTCGCGCAATAGGCTTTGAAATCGACGAATTCGGCGGTCTCAACTATAAGATATCCGCAATTCCTTACGTGCTCACAGGCATAGATCTCGACGCTTTCTTTAACGATATATGTAATGATAAAGGAAAATTAGGCAATATAAAACTTTCCGATATGCTTAAAGAGAGTCTCATGCAGCGCGCTTGCAAGAAGGCAATAAAGAGCGGAGACAGACTATCCAATGCCAATATTGCCAAGCTCTTCAGCAATATGGACAACGGCATCCCCATGCAATGTCCGCATGGCAGACCTGCCGTACTCGAATATACGAGAAACGACTTGGATAAACTATTCAAAAGGATAGTATAGCCGCATGGACGAGTGTAATAATAAGCGCAATATATTGATTATCGCAGGACCTACAGGCACAGGGAAAAGCGATTTCGCAATAGAGTTGGCGCAAAAAGTTCGAGGCGAAATCGTATCTTGCGACAGTATGCAGATATATAGAGGATTAGATATCGGCACGGCTAAGGTTATGCCTAACGAGCAAAAAGGCATACCTCATCACATGATAGACGTCATAGAGCCGACTGACGAGTTCAGCGTTGCTCAATACGCCGATTTATCATATAGCTGTATATCAGACATATTCTCTCGCAACAATATACCTATAGTAGTAGGAGGAACAGGTCTATATATTGACTCATACGTGTATTCTTTATCATTTATCAGCAATAAGAATGAAGAAGTGCGCGCTCGATTGTTAGATGAGTTGAATAAATTCGGCAACAAATATATGTATGATAAGCTAATCAAAATCGATCCCGAAGACGCTAAAAAGATACATCCCAATAATACTAAGCGCCTTTTGAGAGCCTTAGAGATATACGAAGTCAACGGCAAAAGCAAGAGCGAATATTGCGAAAGAGTCCCTAATCCTAATTACAATCCGCACATTATCGTCTTGACTAACGATAGAGAAATTATCAACAATCGTATCGCAACTCGAGTTAATATCATGTGGGAAATGGGGCTTTTAGACGAGGTGAAGCGCTTACTCGAGTGCGGACTGACATGGGATAATCAATGTATGCAGGCTATCGGATACAAGGAGTTTAGAGGGTATTTTGAAGGATTATCAAGTCTTGACGACGTAAAAGACGCCATTATAACCAACACAAAGCGATATGCAAAAAGGCAAATTACTTGGCTCAAGAAATATGAAAATGCGCTTTGGTACAATATGAGCGACAAAAAAGACGCCGCAATGTCTAAGGCTTTGCAATTAATCAATGACAATTAAAAGGAAATTTTATTATGGAATTAAATAGAGAGATAGTTAATTTATTAACAAACGCCGAGGATAAGTTACGCGATGCTTTTAAGGAAGTCGATAATTTAGCATTGTTTAATCAAAGCAAGGTCTTGGATGCCTTTAGAGATAACGCGATTGGTCAAAGGCACTTTGCAGGAACTAACGGCTACGGTTACGACGACATAGGAAGAGACACTTTATGCAAGTTATTGGCTCGGATTTTCGGCACGGAAAGCGCAATCGTAAGTCCGCTGATTGTCTCGGGCACTCATGCGCTGTCATTGACGTTATTTGCATTGCTTAAGCATGGCGACAAGATGTTATCAATATCGGGAGCGCCGTACGACACTTTGCAAACGATAATCAAGGGCAATGGCAACGGCTCGCTTGCAGACAATGATATTGATTATATACAAGTCGATTTAATCGAATCGGGACTTGATTATGCAAAAATAGAGGATACTTTAAGGAATAATAAGATTAAACTTGTATTTATCGGACGCTCGAGAGGTTACGAGTGGCGCAACGCATTGACCGTATCTCAAATCAAAAAGGCTGCCGATTTAGTTAAGTCAATCAGCCCCGATACTATAGTTATGTGCGACAACTGCTACGGCGAGTTTACCGATTATACCGAGCCTACCCAAAACAACGTAGATATCGTCGCCGGCTCGCTGATAAAAAATCTCGGCGGCGGCATCGCGCCTACAGGCGGATATGTCTGCGGAAAGTCAGAGCTTATAGATAAAGTTGCATGCAGACTGACCGCGCCGTCTATCGGCATGGAAGTAGGTTCGTATGCAAGTGGCTACAGGACGTTTTATCAAGGGCTTTTTTGCGCCCCTCACGTAGTTGCATGCGCGCTTAAGTCCGCCATGCTTTTTTCTCAGGTATTTACCGATTTAGGATATTCGACGCTGCCTGAGCCTTCAATTATACCGTCCGATATAATATGTTCGATACAGTTTGAGACTAAGGATCAGGCAATAGACTTTATCCGAGCTGTTCAAAAGGCTTCGCCAATCGATAGCAACGTAGTGCCTTTTCCTTGGGACATGCCAGGGTATGACAGCCAAGTAATCATGGCTGCAGGCACCTTTGTAGCAGGAGCTTCTATAGAGCTATCTGCCGATTCGCCGCTTACTAAGCCATATACTGCATATATACAAGGCGCTTTGACATACGAACATGCAAAACTTGCCATAATGTACTGCTTGGAGAGCTTATCTAATAAGAAAGGTTAATTATTTATACGATAATAAATATATCATATGATAGATTAAACCTAAATCCAAGATATCGCGTTAGCTCATAAAATTTACGAGCGCGCGCATACGAAGCTGTATAATATTTTTTATTGCAAGCAAAATATTGCAGATATGAGCGATATATAATTAGTCGATTAGATAATCTTATTAATTTGGCAGGCGAGAGTATTGTAAATGCGCATTCGGTAAATCGATGTCTAACTCCGCTTATTCGCTGATATAATGAAGAGCAAGCAACTTTTATTTGATTTCTTTCTGCTTGAATTTGCATTATTGATAATCCTTATTAATCTTTCTATATCTTCGCTTAAATAGCATATAATTTTCTAGATTATTCTTAAATATAGATTAATCAAGAGTAATACAGCCTATATTTGACTATTTTTTTATCGCATATAAGAGACGTACTTAGCACCCATAACCATATCAATATTTTCTTTTCGAGAATTGCAAACTAAATCAATCTATGCGCTCGATTATTATTACATCAATTTTTTACTTGCTGCAATTAATACAAAACTTGCTTTGTAGTGAAGATAAATTGATTTATTCTATATAATATTGCTTAATTATCTATCTGATACTATTACGCATTAAGCCTACAGCTATACCAAGTATACTGAAAGGGTGAGTGCTATCGACAATAATATCATCCATATAATCATTCTCGGGCTTAAGCCTTATATAATTGCTTTCTTTATAGAATCTCTTTAGCGTAACCTCGCAGTTATCTATCATTGCAGCTATAATCTGACCGTTAGATGCGGTAGGCTGTTGCCTTATTATTACAGAGTCTCCGTTAAGAATACCTGCATTCACCATCGACTCACCCTTTACCTTAAGTATAAACAGATTGCCGCTATAATCAAAATAATCTTTTGATATAGTCATACTTTCGCCTTCTTCGACTCCCGCCATAAGCGGCTCGCCGGCAGCGATATTACCAAGGAATGGGACTTGCATCATATTCAACTCGTCATAATCAACTCTTTGAGCATGTGTAGAGAGTATAAACTCGGGATCGGTAATCTCAATGGTGCGATTTTTACCGAAATTGCGACGTATTCTGCCGCTGTTTTCCAATTTATTAAGATAATACTGTGCCGAAGCTGTAGACTTGAATCCTACGCTCGAGCATATCTCTCGCACGCTGGGCGGATAATTATTAGCGATAATGAAGTCGTTAATAAACTTAAGCGTTTTATATTCTTTTTCGTCTGACTTAGTCGCCATAATCCTATTAACCGTCCGTTTTTACTATTTTTACATCAATATAATAGCACATATGTTCACAATCTGCAAGCAATATTTGCTTATTTATCGCGCAATTTAACTTTATCGGCAGCAGCGCGTTTAATATCTTCGCTGATTGCAGCATAATGTCTTTTTGTAGTATTGATATCTTTATGTCCCAATATCTCTCCGACGACATAAATATCGTTAGTTTGAGCATATAAATTCGTGCCGAACGTACTACGGAGCTTATGAGGCGTGATTTTCTTAAGAGGAGTTACTTCAACAGCGTATTTTTTAACTAAAATTTCTACAGCTCGAGGTGTAATACGCTTATTTTGCATAGATAAAAACAGAGCAGGATAGCCGTCAATCAGCTTGTTTATCTCTCGTTCGTCGAGATAATCTACCAAAGCGTTGGCAACTTCCGACGTGAAATACAATATTGTTTGCGCGCCGCCTTTTCTTGTCAGCTTGAAGGCATTATTTTTGAAATCGATATCTTTAATATCCAATCCTACCAATTCGCTTATACGTATTCCGGTGCCGAGAAATAACGTTATTATAGCAAGATCGCGTTTTCTTGTCTTATCTCTATAAGAGTGTTGCCTTTTAGTGATATCGCACGACGGATTATCGTCAAGTTTGACGAGTAGCTGAGATACTTCATCGGTATCAAGCCTTATGATGGGCTTATCTTTAAGTTTTGGAGACGGTACTTTGGATGCAGGATTGGAGGATATCCTATCCTTATTATAAAAATACTTAAAAAATGCCTTTACAGAAGACAATTTCCGTGCTTTAGTCTTAAGAGAATTGCGATATTCATGTCCTGCGTACTTATAATAGGACAGATAATCCATAAATAACTCAATATGCGTTGCGGTAACCGCGTCAAGATCGGCAAATGTAAACTTAGACTTATCATTACACGCAAATTCGTCTACTTCCTTAAACAAAAAGTCAAAAAAGATACATAAATCCTGTGCATACGCCAATCTCGTAAGCACAGTTGTATGCGTCTGAATACCTATAAAAAACTCGTTGCATATAGAAGGCAACTCATTTCTTATTATTGTGCGAAGTTTAATGGTATTGACCTTATCGCGTTCGGAAAAGTAATCGTTATCCATATCTAAATAATATCACAGTATCAATAATAAAAGCAAAAATATTTGATTATTACGAAATTTTAGCTATTTTTACCCCGAACTATTCGCAAAACTTGTGTTTTGCGAATAGTTCGATTGCCCTTCACTCTAAATAGACAACATCGTACACGTCCATATTATCGAGCGATTTACGTTTGTTGACCATACACTTACCTT
>CAMWNK010000075.1 GCA_947175555.1 uncultured Clostridia bacterium
GTAAAAGTATTATAATATAGTAAATATTAAGGACCTATTACGTTAATAGGTCCACTTTTTTCAATAAAAAAGCGGTAAGGGCTTAATAAGCCAACATCTTAATATTGCTTAAAATATTATAATATAAATTATCAATATAATATAAAAATTACCCGCCTTAAATCGGCGGGTATTACGTTAATATACATAATCATCCAACAAGCTATATACTTATCGGCGAATAATCGGTATGCCGTCAATTATTTCTCGGCATAAACGCTGACTTGTTTCTTATCCTTGCCCTTACGCTCGAACTTAACGATACCGTCGACAAGAGCGTAGAGAGTATCGTCGCTGCCGATACCTACGTTGTTGCCTACGTGGAACTTAGTGCCTCTCTGTCTTACGAGAATATTACCGGCAAGTACAAACTGACCGTCGGATCTCTTAACGCCGAGACGCTTAGCTGCGGAATCTCTGCCGTTACGGCTGGAGCCGCCTCCCTTCTTATGAGCGAAAAGCTGAATATTAATAAACATCTTCTTTTACCTCCAATCTTACGAACTTAGGCAATCCCTCTGCATAGTCTTGTACGCCCAGCAACATCGTCTCCAATATTACATCGCAATCGTGTCGCATATGCGCGTCCGATAATTCTCGAACGACTATCTTGAGATAACCTGAGTTACTGTCGGTGGAATAAGCTATATTATTAGCCCCTGCCACCTTTCTTAACCCGAGCGCCGCCGTCTGAACGATGGACGATAGTCCCGCACAGACAATATCCGCGCCCTCTTTCGCGTATCCCGAGTGCCCTTTGCACTCCACGGATACTATACTGCCATGCCGTCTGATGACGACCACGCGTGTCATTACGCCTTGATTTCCTTAATCTTAAGCACGGTGAACGGCTGTCTGTGTCCCTGACGCTTACGCTCGTTCTTCTTAGCCTTATACTTGAATACGACTACCTTATTAGCCTTATCCTGCGCTAAAACTTCTGCGTTGACGACCGATTTCGCGGCAGCCGCGCCTGCAACAACCTTATCGCCGTCTACCAGCATAAGGACGTCGAGCTTAACGGTAGCGCCTACTTCAACGCCGAGTTTCTCGACCTTGATGACCTTGTTAACTTCCGCCTTGTACTGCTTGCCGCCGGTTGCAACTATAGCATACATACAGATTAATACCTCCTCTTTCCAGTCTCGCTGTAAAGGTGCGCTAACATCGCGCTTTAAGACCCAGTCCATGCGGCTCGTTGATAATGATATCATAGCTTGAAGCGCAAGGTCAACAAAAATCGCATTAAAATATTATATATAACTAATATAAAATCAACAAAGCAGCTTAGCGCCGTTGGGGAGCGAGAGGATATCGGAGTTATCTACCCTGATATCGAAAGTCTCGATGTGCTTATTGGGATCGGGAATAACGTAGACGGTAACGTCCCGCCACAGCGTCGCGCTCTCGCGGGTGAGGTAGCGATGCGCTGTCAGCTTGGTAAATACGCTGGGAGCTACGGTAACCTTTACTGCCTTGACCTCGTTGCCCGACTCTATGACGTCGCGCAGACGTTCTCTGATATTGCCTATGATATACTCGTCGCTGAACACGTGTCCCTCGCCGTCGCAATAAGGGCACTCCTGCAACATGGCAGACTCAAGCATAGAACGCGTCTTTTTACGAGTCATCTCCACCAGTCCCAAAGACGTTACGCCCAGCACAGACGTGTTTATCCTATCTTTTGCAAGCCAATTCTTTAATACTTCGAGCACCTTTTCCGTATGCTCGGGCTCATTCATATCGATAAAATCTATGACAATAATGCCGCTGATATTGCGCAATCTTAACTGACGGGCAATCTCCTCTGCCGCAATACAGTTGGTCTCGAATACCGTCTGCTCGAGGTTGCTCTCACCAACGTACTTGCCTGTATTGACGTCTATTACCGTCAATGCTTCCGTCCTGTCTATTACGAGATTGCCGCCGTTGGGCAGCGATACCTTACGCTTGACAAGTCGTGCAACCTGCTCGGAAAGCTCGAACTTGCGGATTAATGAACGATTGTTCTCATCCAGTTGGAAAAGGTCGGGCCTGTCCGCAAGAATATAACGGAAGGCGCCCTTAAACTCCTCATACAGCCCGCGGTCGTTGATAATGACTTTATCCACGTCGTCGCGCAGCATATCTCGCACGGCCCTGACGGCGACAGACTCTTCTTTATACAGCAGGCTCGGCGCGGGCTTTTCCAAAAAATCTCGCTTAATCTTCAACCAGCGAGCATATAGCTCGTCCAATTCGCTTTTTATCTCGTCAAGAGTGCAGTGCTCGGACTGCGTACGCATTATGCAGCCGCATTTGTCGGGCAAAATCGACGCAAGATAATCCGTAAGCTCTTTGCGCCGTCCCTCGTCGGTAATCTTGCGCGAAATTCCGATATAATCCACCTGCGGCATAAGCACGAGCACTCTGCCTGCAAGCGTAACGTTCATGGTAAGGCGCGCGCCCTTACCGCCGAACTGGTCCTTTATTACTTGACAAAGGACTCTCTCGCCCGCCTTGACGTTAATCGCGCCGCTCGAAACCGCTTCGCCGTCGACGACAATGTCGCCTGCATACAAAAAGCCGTTGCGCTCCAATCCGATATTCACAAAAGACGCCTGCATACCGGGCAAAACATTTTTTACCTTGCCCTTATATATGTTGCCCACAAGATGAGCAGAGTCCCTTCTTTCTACCCAGAACTCTACCAATACGCCGTCTTCGACTATACATACCTGTGTGCTGCTGAATTGCGCGTCGATGAGAATATTTTTCATTGTGTAATATATTATATTAATTATGGAAATTTTTCAAGCGTTTAGTCTTAAAGCTGCAAAATGTTGACCGCAGTATTCTGCACTGCAAAACGGCACGCGCCCTAAGAATGCAAATTATTAAAATGCGCTAATGCAAATATAGAATAATGGACTTTAGCGCAGACTGCGTCAGTCGTATTATTGCCGCCGCAAGAAAAGTATGGATATAGCAAACCGCTCTTTCGATAAAGCTAAGCTCATCTCCTGCCTAAAGACTTATTGCTCGGCCCTCCTTTATAGGCGTCGAATACGGCAACGGATAAGTCGTTGTCTACGCACATCTGCTCAAGCTCCCGCTCGCAAAAGGTGTAAATCTCCTTGCCGTCGGCATCGATAATAAAGAACGTGGTAACGCTGTCTCTGCGAATCAGCGGCAGTATCTTGAATAGTGGCATATCGGATGAGACGCAAATATTGCGTTTCTCTACGCCCGCCTTATAATCTTTAGTCATAGGCGACATCGACGCCACGTGAATATACGCCTCGTCGTCTGTGCCCCACAGCGCGCCGTAAAACAAAAATACGCCCATTATCCCTATGGATAAATTAAAGGTAAAAAGCACGCTCAGTATGCTCAGCAGCACGAGCAGCACAGAGGCAATTACACCCGCTATCTTAAGTCCCGTAAGGGCGCGCAGCTTATTGCGCGCAAGCGCAAGCACTACTCTCGAACCGTCCAACGGATACAGCGGCATGAGATTGACAACCGCCAGCGAAAGATTGGCTATGCAAAGGCTCTTGGTATACGCGTACGACTCGGGCATGAGCCACCACAGCGCAACCGCCATCACTCCCACTATCACGTTGATAGCAGGTCCTGCCAGCGCGATAAGTATATTGTCGCTGCGGCTATACCTCTCTCCGCCGCTTATAACTCCGCCGTACGGCATGAGCGTAACCGTGCCGAGAGTATAACCTCTAAGCGCAGCCATACGCGCGTGCGCAACTTCGTGAATTACGATAGCTACCACGTACGAAACAAGTAACAAAACGTCGCCCCACAGCACTGTGGCAAGCGACGCCGCTACAAACAGCGGATGTATCTTGAATTTCAAGCCAGCGCCGTTACGAACCTTGTAATGAGTACGGCACAGCTTATCGCCACGCAGAGCACTGCCTGAACTATAAACACGTCAAGTAAGTTCACTTTGCCCTTCTTCCTCTTGAGCTTGACCTTGACATTGTTGTTGGGATAGCTTACGCTATCGCAAATCTGGCACCCGTCGTATTTCATACAATCCACCTCCCGATAATTAAGGATAATAAATTATATTGCTGTAACTTATCGATTATGACTTGCTTATCAACAACTTATCATAATGCCCGATTGAATTGCCGTCATGCTCTCATTTTGAAGTAATCAAGCTCCTCTCAATAACATTTATATCGCTTGCAATATAGGCGTACAATCGACTATCGCGCTTAAATAGGGATAAAAATATCCCGCCTCGTGTATAAAGGCGGGATACAGTTAAGGCATATACTTTACTTTACACTAAATGTCGTCAGTATAATCGCTGCTATCATTGCTACGGTCTGTATATGAATCTTCTTCGCGATTAGCGTATTTGTCTTTATTTCTACGCTGCTTATCGCGCTTTTTAGAGCCAACCTTAGCAATCAGTACAATTACCAATACGACTATAAACGCGGTTACGCCTATCATTACGTACTCGGCTATTACATGCAGCTTGAGCAAGTCGTAATACTCCTGCGTTATCTGCGCGCCGCCGTTACTGCTACCGTTATTATTATCGCCGCCGTTGCTGCCGCTATTGCCGCCGTTGCCGCTGTAATCGAATTCGTGAGACGTGCTCGCCGTAGCGTCGGACAAGACGTTGCCGCTTGCGTCTACGAATTCGAAGTTGCCTGCATACTCTGCCTTGAGAGTTGCCTTCACGTTATACTTCTTGCCCGCTACCATTTCCGATGCAGATACCGTATTGCCTTCCTCGTCGGTATAGGTGTAGTTGAAAGCATTATTGTTAAGACAGCCCGTCAAGGAGTCGGGAATATCTATGGTAGGAAGGCTTCCGCCGCTCGTCCACGCGGAAGGCAGTTGAGCCTTGGCAATCGTGAGCGTAAGCTCTATATCGTCCGTAGAGGTCGTGCCGTCGCCGTTGTCCCAAGCGTATAAGCCGCTCGTAAGGTGTATCTTAATCTTATACTCACCTGCATTGGTTGCGCCTGGAAGCTCGCTTACTATCTCCATATAGTCGGAGTTAAAGCCTGTAAGTCCGAACAGCTCTACAATAGCGTCTGCTGTAAATTCGCGCTGAGTACCGTTGTAGTATACCGTCTTACTGCCGTCGGTAGGGAGCGTAGGTATTGCGACAGGCGTCTTTTCCGTGCCTGTAGGAAGCGGCATCATAAATCTGTGCTGTGTCTCCCCGTCTACCTCTGCATTGCCGTCGTACTTAGCCTTAACGTATACTTCGCGGTAGTAGTAACTGCCTATCTCCATATCGTCAAGCGTGAATATATTGCCGTCTTCGTCCACGTAGCGGTAGTCGTAGTAGGACGGCAGAGTACCTATAACCTGCGAATACTCATCATTATCCGTCCAGCCCTCTACAGTATACTTATACTTAGCTACGCTTACAGGGATATCCTGCTGAGGTCTGCTGCGGAATAATAAGTTATTTCCGCCGTTGATTA
>CAMWNK010000076.1 GCA_947175555.1 uncultured Clostridia bacterium
GTTAATAGGTCTATCTTTTTATATTTTATACAGCTTATAATCAGCTTATTATTTTAGAAATTTTTGCATTGCTTTTACTACTTGTACGGCGATGTCGCAAGGGCTATCTCCCGTAATATACTCGGCATAACACTCTGCTATATACTCTCTTATATTGCTTGATGCGTACAAACTTATGCCGTACATGTTCTCCTCATACAGTTGCTTTATTACATCGCTCTCACTTGCCTTTAGCGCATAATCTATTGCGTGTCCCACTTCGTGCGCTATAGCTTGTCTTATATCTTCTGAGCCTCTGCTTATCCAGCCATTAGATATACTTCTTTTCAATTTCTCCTCATAGTCTTTTATATTTTCTGCTACCTTTCTTGTCATATATATTCCGCAATAGCGCGACAATATTTTACTCGCCTTATCTCTGCCTTCAATCTTTGGGAGATAGCACATACTTGACAACCTCGTTATACCAATGCTATCTAATATATCATCAACATCTGCGCCAACGGATTCAAGCTCCGCCCTGCAACGCTCAATCATGTTATCAGATATACCTACGCACTTTATTGCCTTCTTGACTTGCGGAAAGTCTCTCGCCGCCGCGCCTATCACATCGATTATTGCTTGCAATAAGTAGCCGCTTGTATCGGCGTCCATAAAATTATCTACCGTGTATCCCGAGCATATGCGCAGTCTGCCCGAATCTTCTAATGTACGCACTTGAAATTTTCCTTAAGTGGTTATGATAATTTTTCTTGGTTAACTAACTGATTTAATCTGTCGTATGAATTATTAGGATGCAATATATCGGCTGAGCAGACAGCTCATAAATATACTGCATAATGTCATGAATATTATATATGATTTTATCGATTAAATAAAGGACGAAGCTATATACAAAATTATACTATACCAATATAGGTAATACGATAATAATCTATAAACACAAAAAAATAAGCACGGAAAATCCGTGCTTAAAATGTGCGTTAAAGAAATGCCGCTTGACAAATAAATTATAGCATATCCGCCAAATCGTATATAAGCCTCTCCGTCTTATCCCAACCGATACAACTGTCGGTAACGGACTGTCCGTACACATTGCCGCTGGGCGGCTGAGCGCCGTCTTCAATATAGCTCTCGATTAAAAGTCCCTTTACATACTTCATAATCTGAGCATTCCACTTCATATTGCCGAAAACTTCCTTAGCAATCCTAATCTGCTCGAGATACTTCTTGCCGCTGTTGGAGTGGTTGGTATCGATAATAATCGCAGGATTGGCAAGTCCGCTCTCCTCGTACAGCGCAATCGCGCCCATTATATCTTCGTAGTGATAATTGGGGAAATTATTGTTATACACGTCTACGCCGCCGCGCAATATCATATGTGCGTAGGGATTGCCCTGCGTACGCACCTGATACTGACGGTACTTAAACTCGTTGGGAATATGCGCCGCGTAGATAGAATTGATAGTTACTCTCACGCTACCGTTCATAGGATTCTTAAATCCTGCGGGAAGGTCTATGCCGCTGGCGACAAGTCTGTGCTGCTGATCTTCGGTCGAGCGCGCGCCTATGGCGACATATGTAAGCAAATCGTCAAGATATACGTGATTGTCGGGATATAACATCTCGTCCGCGGCAGAAAGTCCGCTCTCGGCAATGGCGCGCAAGTGCATGTGCCTGAGCGCGATTATGCCTGCCTGAATGTCGGTGCGGCTGTTGTGCGGATCGGGATTGTGCAAGATGCCCTTATAGCCCTCTCCCTTAGTACGCGGCTTATTGGTATAGATGCGCGGGATAATGAACAGCTTGTCCTTGACCTTATCGGCAACTTTTGCAAGCCTCGATACGTAATCGCAAACGGCATCGACGTTATCTGCCGAGCACGGTCCGATAATGAGCGCCTTGCGCTTATCGCTACCGTCGAGCACGGCCTTCATCTGCGCATCTCTATCCAACTTAATTGCCTTAAGGCTGTCGCTAAGCGGTACTGCCGCCTTGATTTCTTCCGACGACGACAACGTCTTGACTACTTCAAGCATTAGCTCTCCTCCATATCGCAGGATTACTCGGGCATAGCAGCTTCGTAACCAAGCGAATTAATCAACTCAACAAATTTTACTACATCCGAAGCGTCGCCGTCAAACTTAATGAGCACTTCTCCCTTATCAAGATCGGGAATTGCCTTGATTGCGCCAGCCTTTTCCACCTCGCTCTTGATTCTGCCCGTGCAATGCGAGCACATCATTCCGCTTACCTTAATAGTTACTTCTTTCATATGAGTCTCCTTATTTATATTATTATCCTTATTAATATCAGCATTAATATCCGCCTCAAGGGCGCAGCTATCGAGATTGCATCCCTCAGCGGAGCAACATGCGTCCGATGAATTATCGCATCTGCAAGCCGCGCTTGATTTCCTATTCCTTTTAGCCTCGCGGCGCGCTTTTCTCCATTGCTTGAGCTCTCCGTCAAGCCTTGCCTTGCTCTTATCGGGATTATACGCCGATAATCTTAAGGCATTGGTTACTACCGATACCGACGATAAGCTCATCGCAAGCGCGGCTATCATGGGATTGAGCAGCACTCCGCCCAAAGCGTATACTATGCCTGCCGCAAACGGTATACCTATGATGTTGTATATAAACGCCCAGAATAAGTTTTCTTTAACATTGCGCATAGTAGCCCTGCTAATGAGCACGGCGTCCGCTATTGCCGATACGCTATCCCCGACAAGCACTATACCCGCGCACTCTATTGCGGTATCGCTGCCCGCGCCTATAGCCATGCCCACATCCGCTGCGGCAAGCGCGGGAGTATCGTTGATGCCGTCGCCTACCATCATGACTTTATATCCCTCTGCCTGCAAGCTCTTGACCTTATCCGCTTTATCCTGCGGCATGACCTCGGATATGACTTCGTCTATGCCCGCGTGCTTAGCTACCGCTGACGCGGTGCGAGCGTTGTCGCCGGTAATCATTACCGTCTTAATGCCCAGCTTGCGCAAATAAGCGGCAGTAGACGCGGTATCATCTTTGACGGTGTCTGCTATGGCAATCAGACCTATTGCCTTGCCGCCCTCGGATACGCCTACGACAGTCTTGCCCTCTTCTTGGAAAGCATCGGCATACTTGCCGTACTGAGAAATATCAATGCCTACGTCCGTAAGATACTTCAACTTGCCTACGTATATATCGCCGCTATCGCCGCGTCCTTGCAGCCCGTTGCCTGCGCTGTTGACTACGCCTTGTACATTGACGGGAGATACCCCGCCCTCTTCGGCGGCGTTACAAATCGCAAGCGCAAGCGGGTGCGCGCTCTCCCTCTCGAGCGCCGCCGCCACGGACAGCACTTTATCCCTGCCGCCTACCACGTCGGTAACGGTAGGTCTGCCTTGGGTAAGCGTGCCTGTCTTATCGAATGCTATGCAATTAACGCCGGAGAGCAGTTGCAATGCCTCGGCATTCTTGAACAACACGCCGCGCCGCGCCGCTCTGCCCGAGCCTGTAATAATGGCAGTAGGCGTTGCAAGCCCGAGCGAGCAAGGACATGCGATAACGAGCACCGCCACGAATATACTCATGCAAAATGCGGCGTCTCTACCTACCGCGCCCCATATCGATGCGGCGATGACGGCTATAGCCATTACCGCAGGTACGAATACCGAAGCTATCTTATCGGCGAGCTTTGCTATCGGCGCCTTGGAATTTTGCGCATCCTCAACCATCTTAATAATGCGCGATAAGGCGGTGTCTGCTCCGACGCCCTCGGCTCTGAAGGTTATACTTCCGCTTCCGTTGACGGTGCCGCCGGTAACCCTATCGCCGACGCTCTTATCCACAGGCATACTTTCGCCCGTGAGCATACTCTCGTCCACATCGCCGCCGCCCTCGATTATCACGCCGTCGCAACAAAAACTCTCGCCCGCCTTGACCGCTACGATATCGCCGATTACGACCGCATCGGATGATATCACCTGCCTCACTCCGTCGCGAATGACGGTGGCGGTAGACGGCGTAAGCGCGGTGAGCGCGGCAATCGCGTCGCCTGTACGAGCAAGCGAGCGGTGCTCAAGATACTTGCCCAAAGCAATCAGAGCGATTATTACGCTGACAGACTCAAAATACAGCGAGTGTCCCAGTCCGTCTACGCCCATACATATGCGGACATAGTTGTACATACTGTATACAAAAGCCGCCGTAGTAGACACCGCGATAAGAGAATCCATATTGGGATGCAGCCTTATCAAATTCTTAAATCCGCGAGTATAATATCCAAAGTTGAGCACAACTACGGGAATACATAGTATGAGCTGAACGGTAGCAAATGCGAGCGTCCCCGAGTGTGGCGAAAATGCGTCGGGATACGGCACTCCTATCATAGGCAGCATTGCAAAAAGCAGCAGAGCCATGCCGAGAGTGAAAGTAACGGCAAGTCTAATCTGCGACTTATCCCTCTTCTTATCTTTGGATTCAGCGCCGATTACGGGCTTGTATCCCGCCTTAGTAACCGCTGCGGCAATATCTCCCTCGCCGATGACAAAATTGTCGTAAGTAATAGCAGCTTTTCCGCTTGCGAAGTTGACTGCCACGCCTTCCGCGCTAGGCAATGCGCGCAAAGCCTTCTCAACTGTTGCCGAACACACAACGCACGTCATGCCCTCTATCTTAAAATTAAGCGTCTTCATTATACCTCTCGTTAGCGATAACTAACATATTGTAAATATTCTATAACAATTATTTCCAAATAACAAGTGATAAATGCAACGCTATGCAATCTTGCCTACCGCATAAAAATAAGCCGCTCACTTATGCAAGCGGCTTATAAATATAGTATAAGTATATCAGTCGCGCTCGGCTGCAGTATCTTCTTCCTCTTTCTTATCCTTCTTAGACGGCGCGGGATTTACTCTGATACCGTTCTCCTTTACGAAACTTAACAACTTAGCGAACAGTATCACTATTATCAGTATAATTATAGCTATCGCCGCCAGCACGCCGAGGAACATATACAACAGCTTTCTGTACCACTCGTTTTGCTCGCGCAACATCTTCTCTATCTCGGCCCCGTCTATCAAGCCGCCGCTGTTTTCTCCCGAGTAGTCAAACTCGTGCGACGTGCTCACCGTAGCGTCGGGCAAGACGTTGCCGCTTGCGTCTACGAACTCGAAGTTGCCCGCGTACTCTGCCTTGAGCGTTGCCTTTACGTTA
>CAMWNK010000077.1 GCA_947175555.1 uncultured Clostridia bacterium
AAGCTGGGCGAATTGGGAGCTAAGGTGTGCGAGGTGTTCTTTGCATCGTTTTGCGAGTATAACTCCGACTTTGCGCGGCAGCTCAAGGGCATTGCAGACAGCGCGGGAGTGCGCGTCCATTCCGTACACGCGCTGACCAATCAGTTCGAGCCCGAGCTGTTCAGCAAAGGCGTAAGAGCGCGCAGCGACGCATTCAAGATATTCGACAGCGTATGCGCGGCGGGCGAGGCGATGGGCGCGGGGTACTATACTTTCCACGGCGCTACAAGACTCAAGCCTGCGGTCAAGTATACTTTCGACTATCCCTTTTTGGCAGAGCGCGTCAATATGCTTATCGACGCGGCTGAGGCGCATGGGATAACTTTCACTTACGAGAACGTGCATTGGACATACTTTTCCACTCCCGACTACTTTGCGCCGCTCAAGGCGCTGTGTCCGAGACTGTGCACCACGCTGGATATCAAGCAGGCGATGCAGTCCAAGGTGGATTATAAGGATTATCTTGCAGTTATGGGCGACAGCCTGCGCACCGTGCACCTGTGCAACTACGACGAGGGCGGCAAGCTGCTCATGCCGCACGATAAGTCGGGCGCGGTGGACTTCAAGGACTTATTCAAGCGTCTTAAAGGGCAGGGCTACGACGGACCTTGCTTTATCGAGGTGTACGATAAGTGTTATGACGATTTCAAGGAGATAGGCTACAGCTTAGACTATCTCGGAGATATGCTAACGGCAATACAGTAATATTTTTTGGAGGATATATATGCGTTACAGTAAGAAGGATCTTAAGATTCGTGTCGACTATAACAATATGATGGCTTCGGTTATCGGCAGGAGCCAAGGCATTACGGAGACGGAGCTCGACTCCATCGGCGGAGAAATATCCAAGGCGTACAATTTCGTGGCGGCGAACTCCGGTATAGGTATGATGGGCTGGACTAAGCTCGCTACTGGGCAGGACGACGTGGTAGAGGATATCCTTGACACCGCTAAGCAGATAAGGCGCAACTTCGAGTATTTCGTCGTATTGGGTATAGGCGGTTCTGCGCTCGGTCCGATAGCCGCTTTCAAGGCAATCAACCACCTGCACTACAACGACCTTAAAAAGAGCAAGCGCAAGGGACCTAAGTTCTACGTAGAGGACAACGTCGATCCCGAGAGAATGGCTGCGCTGCTCGACGTAATCGAGCCGGAAAAGACGATGTTCAACGTCATCACCAAGAGCGGCTCTACGTCCGAGACGATGACGCAGTATCTCATCATCAACGACATCTTGGTCAAGGCGCTCGGCGACAAGGCGCGCGACCACATCATCACCACCACGTCAAAGACCAAGGGCAACCTTATCAAGATTTCGGCAAGAGAGGGATACAAGACGTTCTATATTCCCGACGGCGTAGGCGGCAGATTCAGCGAGCTTTGCCCAGTAGGACTTCTTCCTGCGGCGGTGCTCGGCATAGATATCAAGGGCTTGCTCGCAGGCGCGGCTTTCATGCAAGAGCAGTGCGAGAGCGCGTTTGTCAAGCGTAACCCCGCTCTTATGAGCGCGGCGCTCATGTACCTTGCCATGACTAAGCACGGCAAGAATATTTCCGTCATGATGCCTTATGCGGACGGATTGCAATTCGTTGCCGATTGGTACGCTCAGCTTTGGGCGGAGAGCCTGGGTAAGAATAAGACTTTATCGGGACATGCCTGCAACGTGGGACAGACTCCCGTCAAGGCGCTCGGCGTTACCGATCAGCACTCGCAGGTTCAGCTTTATACAGAGGGACCTTTTGATAAGGTAATCACATTCCTCGCCGTAGACAACTACCGTACCGAGGTGGCTATACCCGACGGCTGCAAGGATATCCCCGACGTCAACTTCCTGTGCGGTCATACCATGAACGAGCTCATCAAGGCAGAGCAGCTCGCTACCGAGTACGCCGTTACCAAGGCAGGCAAGCTCAATTATACAATCAATCTGCCCGTACTCAATGAGTTCACGCTCGGACAGCTCCTTATGCTGTTCATGATGGAGACGGCTTATTGCGGAGCATTGCTCGGCATCGATGCCTTCAATCAGCCCGGTGTAGAAGAGGGTAAGAACGCTACTTACGCGCTGCTCGGACGCAGAGGCTACGAGGATAAGAAGGCAGAGCTCGACAACGCGCCTAAGAAGCAGAATAGATTTATTATATAACCGCCGAGTATAACGAGGGGCACCACTTAAACGCAGACAATAAGCACGGCATGTCCGTGCTTATTTGCTACGTGTTTCCCCTCGTTGGCTCCCCTCCTGAAAATGCGCCTGCGCATTTTAGAGGTACCGCTCACGAAAAGCGCGGTTTTCGTTCGCTGTTCCTGCGGAAGCATTATGAGTGATATTCGCCTCATGGCGAGTGATATGTTGCTAAAGCAACGTGATATTTTTGCTATCGCAAAAGTGATATTCTGCTTACGCAGAGTTGCGGTTATCTTATTATAAAAACGGCAGCACTTTGCTTTTAGCAAAATGCTGCCATAATATAATTTATCCTTAACTTCGCTTTAGCGAAATATCACAACGCGTAAGCGTTATATCACTCGCCGTGAGGCGAATATCACTTTTGCGATAGCAAAAATATCACTATTACACAAAGTGTAATCACACTTTTAGCGCTCCTGCGTTAATCGGTGCCCCTCGTTATACACAAAATTCCCCCTCATTCTTGACTAATAATTATAAAATGGGTATTATATAGAATAAAGGAGCTAAAGCTATGCCTAAAATGGAAGAACAGCAAAAATATATAGATATCATAGGCGAGATAGACAAGTGTTATGCGCTTATGAAAGAAGTTCGTCCGCTTAGCGCAAGCGAGCTCAGATATTTTACTAGCGAGTTTTCTATCAGCGCCAGCCATAACTCTAATGCCATTGAGGGCAATACGTTCACTTTTGACGAGACAAAGCTGCTCATCGAAAAAGGCATTGTTACAGGCGCACATTCTTTGCGTGAAAGCGAAGATATAGTAGGGTATAAGCAAGCGTTTGATTTCCTCTACGAATCTGTTAAAGACAATAAGCCGATAACCCAAGAATTTATAAAGCAAGTTCACGGCTTTGTATTGCGCGGCGATGAAGAAGCAGGTAAGTACAGAGAGATTCAAAACTATGTAGGCAGTCTTTCAAGGATAATATATACGCCTTGTTCGCCTTCGCAAGTTAAAGAATGTATGGCAAAATATGTTGACGAATTGCAGGCTGAGGGTAATAGTATTTCTTATTTTGTTAAGCAGTCCGAGATAGATTGGGTAAATCTTTTTCACACACTTGCAAGGCATCATATCGAGTTTGAAAAGATTCATCCTTTCGTGGACGGCAACGGCAGGACTGGCAGACTGCTTATGATATACGAGATGATATCTGCGGGACTGCTGCCTGTAGATATACGCTACGAAGAGCAGAAGCGTTACTACGCCGCTTTAGCCGCTTATGACGACAAAATCAAGTACAGCACGCGTCCTAAAAGCAGTACGGAAGGTATGGCAAAGCTGCTTGCGGAAAGCGAACTTGCAAGTATGAAATTGTGGCTGTCAATATATAACAAAATATAACGCGGGGCATCGATTATCGTTGACAAAGCAATCGCGGCAATGCTAATATTATGTCGCTAGGGGTACTCGGCAACGAGTTGAGACAGTCCCTTCGAACTTGGTCAGGCTAATACCTGCGTAAGGAAGCAAAATACTATTACAAGTGTTTCCCTATTTAAGTTCCTCCTAGCAGGAGGTTTTTTTATGTCCGGTTTTCTTTTGACAGCCGATTACACGAGTTATTTTAACTTCGACAGCTTGCGCGGCATCTCGTTGTGTCTGGGGCTGATACTGCTTGGCTTAGCGATAATCGCCGTAGCTACAGTCGCCGTCGTTAAAAAAGACAAGCTCAAGCTCGCTTCTCTCATCGTCGCAGGCGTACTGCTGGCTTATGCCGTTGCGATAGCTATCGCCAACGTTGCGATTGACTTTAAGGACGGCGAAACGTATACTCAGAAGTATCAGACAATCATCATCGCCGTACTTGCGGTGCTGATACTCTCGCTCACCGTTCTGCTTGCAATGATAGACAGAAAAAAGCGCACGGGCAAGCAGCACACGATGTCCGTTGTGTACGCCGCAATATGCGTCGCGCTTGCATTCGGTCTGTCCTACATAAGATTGTTTAAGGCCCCGTACGGCGGCTCGATTACGCTGTTTTCTCTGTTGCCCATAGCGCTGTATTCTTACATTTTCGGCATACGCAAGGGCGTACTGTGCGGCTTTGTCTACGGCATGTTGCAGGCGGTGCAAGATCCGTGGGTAGTACATCCGCTGCAATTTATTCTCGATTATCCGCTTGCATTCTCGCTTGTGGGACTGTGCGGCGGATTATTCAGAAATCTCTTCCGCTCCAAGGCGCTTATTAACAAGCGTTTCTCCGACGCAGTGGCAATCACCTTGGGCATTACACTCGGCGTGATAGGCAGATTCATGTGCCACATGATTTCGGGCGCGGTCTACTTCGGCGAGTACGCAGAAGGCTTCGGCTTCGCCAACGAGTGGCTGTACTCCTTCGTATATCAATGCACTTACGTGCTGCCCGACGGAGCGATAGCAATATTCGGCGCATTCGTGCTTATGATGAGCAAGGCGTTCCGAAATCAGATGGATAAAGTAATAGCTGTCTATAACAAAGCAGCCGCTCATAAGCCGAGCGAGCAACCTGCCGAGGAATTGCAGTGCGAAACCGCCGCCGAAGAAGTAGATAGCGATAAGGAATAATCATACTCTCAAGTGATATTTTAGCTAAGTATAACGAGGGGCACCACTTAGGTCGGCGCGTCCTGATACTGCGCGAAGATATCTAAATGATATCTTCTAAAGGCAGACTTACGGACGCCCTTCCTCCCGAAATACGACCAGTCGCGATACAAAAGCGACGATA
>CAMWNK010000078.1 GCA_947175555.1 uncultured Clostridia bacterium
CGCGTAGCCAGTATGCGCAAGCATACGATTTGCGTTTAAGCGGTGCCCCTCGTTACGCTTGGCGGTTATATCATGCTTGCTCATAATATATAATTACTTTACATAAATATTTATGTGTGTTATAATAAGCGCAATACTTTATTAACGGGAGACGGCTTTTCAAGCGGATATGATACCATTATATATTGCGTTGATAGTAATCTGCGTCATACTTTCAGGATTTTTTTCGGCGGCGGAGACGGCGTTTTCGTGCGCTAATCGCATAAGAGTCAAGAACATGGTCAATAGCGGCAATAAGCGCGCTAAGGGCGTAATGTGGTTTTTGGACAGATACGATGCGATGATATCCACGATACTTATCGGTAACAACATCGTCAATACGGCGGCGGCTACGGTATCGGGACTGTTATGGGCGCAAGTTATAATGAGCGATGCTGGCGTATCGGCTACGGTATCTACGGTAGTGATGACGGTATTGACGCTGCTATTCGGCGAGGTAACGCCCAAGACGCTTGCGAAGATGAACCCCGAGAGCACTGCGATGCTGTTTTATCCCATACTCAAGATGTTCTTCTACGTGCTGTATCCGCTCAACTGGATATTGGGATTGCTTCAGAAGTTGCTCAACAAGATATTCAAGCGCAAGTCGGACAACAACATCACCGACGACGAGCTCATCACTATAGTGGACGAGGCGCAGACGGAGGGCGGTCTGGACGAGTACGAGGGCGACCTCATCAGGTCGGCCATCGAGTTTGACGACCTCACCGTAATAGACATTCTCACGCCGCGCGTGGACGTTGAGGCGATAGAAGACACCGCCGCCATGGACGACGTATTGCAGGTATTCAGGGAGAGCGGATTCACGCGTCTGCCCGTGTATAAAGATACTATCGATACGGTAGTAGGCGTCATCAACGAAAAGGACTTTCTCAATATCTACCTCGACGGCGCGTCCGACTTCGAGGGGATAATCACGCCCGTGGTAATCGCCACGCCGCACATGAAGATATCGGTGCTGCTGCGCAGATTGCAAAAGGCTAAGTCGCACCTTGCCATGGTCGTGGACGAGTTCGGCGGCACGATGGGCATAGTAACAATGGAAGACATCATCGAGCAGCTCGTGGGCGAGATATGGGACGAGCATGACGAAGTGGTCGAGGACTTCAACAAGATATCCGACGACAAGTATTACGTGCAAGGCGAGGTCAACCTCGAGGAATTTTTCGACTTTTTCGATATCAAGCGCGACGCAGAGGAGTTCGAGCCCGTTACGCTCAGCGGCTTTGCCGTAATGTTACTTGGCAAAGAGCCGCAGGTGGGCGACGTAGTAGAGTTTGAAAATCTCACTATCAAAGTAATATCGACGGAGTTTTACCGCATCACGCAGGTAGAGGTTACCGTCGCGGAAATAAAAGAAGAGGAGGACGCCGAAGCAGGCAGACTGCTTGGACGTCATAAGGAGGATTAAGGTGTACGATAAAGTTTCGTCCGACATGAATTTCCGTGAGAGGGAAGAACAGATAATCAAGTGGTGGAAGGAAAATAAGATATTCGAAAAGAGCGTAGAAAGGAATGAGGGCAAGCCTTCGTTTTCGTTCTACGACGGACCGCCCACCGCCAACGGCAAGCCCCACATAGGGCACATACTCACCCGAGTGATGAAGGATATTATCCCTCGCTACCGCACCATGAAGGGCTATCACGTCAAGCGCAAGGCGGGATGGGATACGCACGGTCTGCCGGTCGAGCTCGAGGTGGAAAAGCTGCTCGGCATAGACGGCAAGCAGGAGATAGAAAAGTACGGCGTAGAGCCCTTTATCGGCAAGTGCAAAGAGAGCGTATGGAAATATAAAGGCGAATGGGAGCGCATGTCCGAGCGCGTAGGCTACTGGGCGGACATGGACAACCCTTACGTTACCTACGACGATAATTATATCGAATCGGTATGGTGGGCGCTCAAGCGTGTGCACGAGCAGGGACTTATATATAAAGGTCATAAGATAGTGCCCTATTGCCCCCGCTGCGGCACCGCGCTGTCCTCTCACGAGGTGGCTCAAGGCTATAAGGACGTCAAGGAAAAGTCTTGCGTGGCCAAGTTCAAGCGCGTGGGCGAGAGCGGATATTTCCTTGCCTGGACGACCACTCCTTGGACTCTTCCTTCCAACGTCGCGCTGTGTATGAATCCCGACGAGGATTATGCCGTGATAGAGAGCGGCGGCGAGGTATACGTCCTTGCCCAGGCGCTTATAAGCGCGCACTTTGAGGAGTATAAGGTGCTCGAGGTCAAGAAGGGCAGACACTTCGAGCACGCCGCATACGAGCCTTTATTCGATTGCTACGACGGCAAGCAGAAGGCTTATTACGTTACTTGCGACAGCTACGTTACGCTTACCGACGGCACTGGTATAGTACACATCGCGCCCGCCTTCGGCGAGGACGATGCGCGCGTAGGGCGCAACTACGGTTTGCCCTTCCTTCAGCGCGTGGACGAGAGGGGCAGATTCACCGTCGGCACGCATGCGGAGCTGGACGGATTGTTCTGCAAGGACGGCGACAAGACGGTAATGCGCCTGCTCAAGGACAGAGGATTGCTGTTCAAGGAGCTGATGTTCGAGCACAGCTATCCCTTCTGCTGGCGTTGCGACACCCCCTTGCTGTATTACGCCCGTTCGAGCTGGTTCATCAAGATGACCGCCGTCAGGGACAAGCTGCTCAAAAATAACGCGTCCGTCAACTGGATACCCCCTACGATAGGTACGGGACGTATGGCTAACTTCCTCGATAACGTCATCGACTGGGGCATCTCGCGCGAGAGGTATTGGGGCACGCCCCTGCCTTTCTGGGTATGCGAATGCGGACACGTGCACGTTATCGGCAGCAAGCAGGAGCTGCGCGAGTTGGGCGGACTGGATAAGGATATCGAGCTGCATAAGCCCTACATCGACGCCGTTACCATCAAGTGTCCCAAGTGCGGCAAGACTATGCACCGCACGAGCGAAGTGCTCGACTGCTGGGGCGACTCGGGCAGTATGCCTTTTGCTCAGCTGCATTATCCCTTTGAGAATAAGGAAGAGTTCGACCGTCTGTTCCCCGCCGATTTCATAAGCGAAGCGGTGGATCAGACGCGCGGCTGGTTCTATACGCTGCTTGCCATGTCCACGTTGCTCTTTGACAAGGCGCCTTTCAAGAATTGCATTGTGCTCGGGCACGTCAATGATAAGAACGGTATTAAGATGAGCAAGCATAAAGGCAACGTAGTCGATCCGTGGAGCGTGCTGGACAAGCAGGGCGCGGACGCGGTAAGGTGGTATTTCTACACTTCGTCTGCTCCTTGGCTGCCGTCGAGATTCAGCGCGGACAACGTGTCCGAGGCTCAGCGCAAGTTCATGGGCACGCTGTGGAATACCTATTCGTTCTTCGTGCTCTACGCGGAGATAGACGGCTACGATCCCCGCAAATATAAGCTGGACGATTGCAAGCTCACGCAGATGGACAGATGGTTGCTGTCCGGTCTCAACTCGCTGATAGAATACGTGGACGACTGCCTCGATAAGTACATGATTACCGAGAGCAGCCGCAAGATACAGGACTTTGTCGACAATATGTCCAACTGGTACGTGCGCCGTTGCCGCGAGAGGTATTGGGGCAGCGAGATGGACGATGACAAGATAGCCGCATATACTACGCTGTGGCACACTTTGGTTACGCTCAGCAAGGTTACCGCGCCGTTCACGCCCTTCATGAGCGAGAGCATATACGCCAATCTCGTGCGCAATTTCTATCCCGACGCGCCCGAGAGCGTACACCTTACCGATTTCCCCGTAAGCGATAAGAAGTACGTTGACAAGGCTTTGGAGCAGGATATGGATATCGTGCTCGACGCCGTTGCTTTGGGCAGAGCCGCGCGCAATAAGGTGAATATCAAGAACAGACAGCCCCTATCGCGCATGTATATACTCGGCGACAGAGTTCCGTCGGATATGGGCGTGCTTGCGCTTGTAGGCGGAGAGCTCAACGTCAAGAGCGTACAGCTTGCGGAGGGTGAAGATAAGTTCGTAACCTACGATATCAAGCCTCAGCTCAAGACGCTCGGTCCCAAGTACGGCAAGCATATCGGCGCGATTCGCGCTCACCTTGCAGGTGCGGCGGATCCTTCCGCGATAGTTGCCGCGGTGAGGGACGGCGGAGTATATAAGGCGGAGATAGACGGGCAGGAGTGCGAGTTCACTCAAGACGACTTGCTCATCTCTCCTATCAATAAAGAGGGCTACGCGTCCGAGAGCTACGGCGGCATGACGGTAGTGCTTGACATAGCGCTCACTCCCGAGCTCATCGACGAGGGTATCGCAAGAGAGCTTGTGAGCAAGTTGCAGACCATGCGTAAGGAAGCGGGCTTTAACGTTACCGACCGCATATGCGTCAGCTACGTGGCGTCGGGACGGGCAGCCGAGGTGCTCGGCAGCAATAGCGGCGTTGCCCGCGACGTACTTGCCGACTGTGTTACAGGCGGCGCGGCAGAGGGCTACGTCAAGGAATGGGACATCAACGGCGAGCAGGTTACTCTCGGCGTAAAAAGGGTGTAATATAATGAACACGCGCGTCGCAACAGGTTGGGTAGACTATTCGCTCATAGCCGCCGGCGACGGCGAAAAGTTGGAGCGTTGGGGCGAGCTGATTTTGTTGCGTCCCGATCCGCAGGCGATATGGCGCGCGCCGTTCGATTTATCCCGCTATGCGGGCTTGAGCGCAAGGTATTGCCGCTCGGATAAGGGCGGCGGTATGTGGA
>CAMWNK010000079.1 GCA_947175555.1 uncultured Clostridia bacterium
TTTTCAAGGTACAGCTTGCAAAAAGTGTGATTTTTGCGCGCTGGTCCTGCGGAGCATTAGGAGTGATATTTGCCATGCACGAGCGTGATTTCACTGCGTGAAGTGATATGTTGCCAAAGCAACGTGATATTTTTGCTATCGCAAAAGTGATATTCTGCTGGCGCAGAGTTGCGGATACCTATTAATATTTATGCGATAGTTTGCGCTTGCAAAATATCGCTTCCTTAACTTCGCGTTAGCGAAATATCACAACGCGTAAGCGTTATATCACTCGCCGACAGGCGAATATCACTCCGCGATAGCGGAATATCACTCCCTATGCTCCGCAGGAGCAGCGAGCGAAAACCACGCTTTTTGCAAGCTGCACCTTGAAAAATACGAGCGGTAAGAGCGAGTATTTTATATCGGAAAGGGTGAATTTTTACGCGCTACTCTTATATGTGCTATCACTTATCCTGCGCGTAAAAAGAGGGGAAACCACACTTTTAATGTGCGGTGTCCCCTCCCAGTAACCGCTAATATGAGGCGGTTGACTTACTTACTCTAATAACTAACTATTGTCCGCCGAATATTACGCTTGGCGGTTACATTAATTTTGTTACAATCTTCCTCCCCTCGCTCCACTCTATGGCGACCACTGCCTTTATGGCTGAGTTCATGCCCATAGATGCAAGCGCGGATAAGGCTGCGCTCTTATCGGCGAATGCCAATCTGAGCGATAGTCCGCACGAGCCATCCGCCTCGCGGGGCGTATTGACTACTGTAGAATGTATGCCGCGCGAGTACAGTCTGCCGCGCGCTTCGACGGCGTAAGAGCGCGAAGAAAACGCTATTATGATATATTTCATCAGGATAATTCTCCTTTGTTATAAAAATGTATGCCGTCTTATATATTATACTGACGGCTAATAATCTGCCGTTACTTAACGGAGGGTAAATATGATATATTTCGACAACGCGGCAACGGGCAGATTTAAGCCCAGAAGTATGTTTGACGCCATGCTCTCTTGCCTGCACAGCGCGGCTAATCCCGGGAGAAGCGGACACGCCGACAGCCTTAGAGCGGCACAGTACGTATACGAAGCGAGGGAGTATATAAAGAGCTCTTTCGGATGCCGCAGCGGCGAAGCGATATTTACGTGTAATTGCACCGAAGCGCTGAATCTTGCAATATTAGGGCGGCTGCGAATGTATAAAAATCAGCACGTGCACGTAATATACACATCGTACGAGCACAACAGCGTGCTCCGTCCGCTGAGCGCGCTCAAGGGCGAAATCGACATATCCCTTACCGAAATCAAGCCCAGGGATAAGGAGATAGACTCGCGCGATATCGAGGCTGCGATAACTGCCGATACCAAGCTGATTATCACCTCGCATATCTCCAACGTAACGGGCTACGGCGTAGACGTCGAGGCAGTGGGCGCGATTGCTACCAAGCACGGCGTGCCCTACCTTGTAGACTGCGCACAGTCTGCGGGACATCTGCGTATAGATATGGATAAGGCAGGAGTGTCGCTGCTGGCGTCGGCAGGTCATAAGGGACTGCACGGACCGCAAGGGAGCGGCTTTCTGCTGATAGCGGACGGCATAGAGCTCATGCCGCTAAAGTACGGCGGAACGGGTACGGACAGCTTAAATCCCTATCAGCCCAAGCAACTGCCCGAAGCATACGAGAGCGGCACTTTAGATACGCCCGCCATTGCGGGACTGCACGCAGCATGCAAGTGGACTAACGACAACTTCGTATTGATTAACTCGCGCATACGCACCTATTGCTCGGAGCTCAATTATGCTCTGCCGCGCATAAAGGGGGTGCGGGTGTACTCCTCGCCCGCAAGCGACCTCGTAACATTCTCTATAGACTCGCTTACGTCCGTAGACGTGGCGGATATGCTGGGCGATGCGGATTATGCGGTAAGGAGCGGACTGCATTGCGCGCCGCTCGCGCACAAATATCTCGGCACTCAAGAGGACGGACTCGTACGCATAAGCGCCGGCTATAACAACTCCTTGGCGCAAGTCAACGGGCTGATAAGAAATATCGAAAAAATCGCCGCAAGCGTAAGAGGTTAGATTGTGTATAGCGCAGACAATCAGTCTCATTAGGAAGCCATGGGAAGAACATGCGCCTTAGCTTAGTAAACGGTCGGCTTGCACATATTGAAAGACGATAATAGCGCGTAAAGATATGTAAGCATAAATAATTATTAGGAGTGAAGTATATGAAAAAGGTGAAATATAATTACAATAATTCAGACGGCAAAGACGACGCAAATAACAGCGCGCCCTACTCTGACGGCAACTACGGACAGGGCGCAGATAACTCATCCGATACATATAACCGCTATGCAGGCATGAGCCGCGAGCAGCTCATGGGCGAGATGTATAAAGAGGCGGCTAAGTCGCGCGCAGGCGGCATGAGCAACGACGACCTCGAGAGCTTTTACAGCAAGGTTGCTCCCGCGATGACAGAGGAACAACGCGCCAATCTTCGCGCCTTAATCGAGAAGTTGAAGGTGTAATATGGATATACAAAGCATGATGTCTATGATGCAAGGCGGCAATGGTCCCGAGGCAATGCTCAAGGCTATGGGCGGAAGCAATCCGCAAATGGCGCAACTGCTGCCCATGCTGATGAATATGAATAACAAAAATCAGCCATCTTATAGCAAAGCCCAAACCTTTAAGCCGCAAAAGGATATGACCGACCTTACGCTGACGCCGTGCGATATACAACATCGCTGGGAATGAATCAAGCGAATAGTAATACGCACTCATATCTACACGCACACGTGTAAATCATATATACGGCTTAACTTAGCTATCTATAGCCCGCATATAGCAACATTGGGCATGACGTATAGCAAAGTTAAGCCTTATTGCTAAATAGCGGCATATTGTATATTGCAAATCCCGCTCAACTTATAATGCAGACAATATCCTTTGCACGTAATCTATATCTCAATATTGTTTTAATCCTCATCTCCGCCTATCAACTAAGGTATTGCGCATATACTCTAAAGGCTGTATAATGTTATCAAGACTTAATAGGCAGGTGGCATTATCATGGAGTATGTTAAATTAGGTAATACGGATATCAAAGTATCACGCGTATGCTTAGGCGGAATGAGCTTCGGCAAGCCGTCGCAAGACTTTCATGAGTGGACGCTCAATATGGATGAGACGCAGGCTATAGTCAATCATGCTCTTGATATAGGCATCAACTTCTTTGATACAGCCAACTCATACTCTCACGGCAGCGCTGAGGAATATCTCGGCTCGGCGTTAAAGAAGTCGGCTAAGCGGCAAGACGTCGTATTGGCGACTAAAGTTTTCTTCAACGAGGGTAAGCTGAGTAAAGAAGCTATTATCAGAGAATGCGACTTATCGCTTAAGCGGCTTGATACAGATTATATAGACCTATACATCATACATCGCTTTGACTACTCCACCCCTATCGAGGAGACTATGGAGACACTGCATCAACTCGTAAAATGCGGCAAGGTGCGTGCGCTCGGCGCATCGGCAATGTACGGCTACCAATTCCACAATATGCAGATATGTGCGGAAAGAAATTCGCTCACGCTCTTTTCTTCAATGCAAAATCACTACAATCTGCTCTACCGCGAGGACGAAAGAGACATGATACCCGTGTGCAAGCAATACAAAGTATCGCTGACGCCCTACTCTCCGCTCGCGGCAGGACGGCTCGCCCGTCTTAATTGGAGCGCCGACACTAAGCGCAGCCTTACCGACAGGACAGCGAAGGCTAAGTACGACGCTACCGAGGCGCAGGACTACGAGATAGTTAAGCGAGTTAATGAAGTTGCGACTAAGTGCGGCGCAACTATGTCGCAGGTTGCTCTTGCCTGGTTGTACGCTAAGGGCGTCGCGTCGCCTGTAGTGGGCGCAACTAAGGCGCACTACCTCGACGACGCCGCTAAGGCAAGCGAAATCACCCTTACCAACGATGATATTGCCGCGCTCGAGGAGATGTATCTGCCGCATAAGGTGGTAAGCGCGCTTTAAGTAGGTTAACGAGGGGCATGATTAACGCAAAAGCGTTAAAAGTGTGATTACACTTTGTGTAATAGTGATATTTGCCTTGCGGCAAGTGATATTCGCCTGCGGCGAGCGTGATTACATTTTTTGTAATAGTTATATTTGCCTAAAGGCAAGTGATATTCGCCTGCGGCGAGTGATATAACGCTTACG
>CAMWNK010000080.1 GCA_947175555.1 uncultured Clostridia bacterium
AGTCGCCGAGTATCGATATACAGCCCTTGAGCTGGTCGGGCACATTGATAAGCGTAACGCTGTACTCCACTGCCGCGCCGCTTATCCTTGTGTACATGAAAGGCTCGGTATAGGTAAGCTCGTTGCCGTCCTTATCCACGTAGCCCCATACTATCGCGCTTGTGTCTACTACTGCCTTATTGACTGTCCAGTTAATGGTCGTAATAAAGTCGGGCGCATTGTAGCAAGCCGTATCGTATGCAAACGTTGCGCTTGCGCTATACGATGTACTTGCATTAGTTTCGCTCAAGTTGCCCGATGTAGATATCGTAGCATTGCTGAGACCGTCCGCGCCTTTCAGCGCAATTACGTGAGCTGTGCCGTCATACACGAAGGGCTTAGCCTCAGTGCCGTCTGCAAGCAGCCACTTGTTGAGTGCCTCGTCATAGGTTGCCGTAACGTCTCCGTGAGTGTACTGCCACTTAAGTCCGCTTACGTCTATATCCGCCTTGACTATCTCAAAGCTGAACTCCGCGCTCTCGGGATCAAGGTAGTTATCGTCCGTGCCATACTTGAGCGTTGCCTGCACCTTATACTTGCCTACCGCTACGGGTATGCTCGTGCTGCCCTGCGTCGCGCCGTCCTTGAAATAGGTAAACGTGATATCAGCTATAGTCAGTCCGCCTACGCTATCTACAGTTACGTTAGGGGTATAGCCCTCAGGTCTGTAGGGCAACTGCTGTCCGTCTATATCCATCTTGAGCTTGACGGGATATCTATTCACGCCTACCGTGAAGTCCGTGCTCTCATTATCAAGTGTGTAATTGCTCGTATACTCGCTCTTAAGCTCAGCTACTGCAAGATATCTGTGTTGCTGATTTACGTTGGAGTTAATCTGCGCGATAGTTACCTCGTCGCCCTTGCTGCCGCTCTGATAATCGTAATATCTGTACGTTACCATGCTGTCTACGTCCATACTGCCTATGCTCTGCAATATGGGCAAGTTGTAGGTTGCGACATTCTCGCGGGTATCTATCTTCCATGAGCAGGTTATCGTCGCCTTATCAATACGCCAAGCCTTGCTCCACTCGAAGTTGCCGAGGTACGTATTACTGTCGCTCGATATAGGCTTGTAATAGTTGAGCGCGTCCGACACGTTAAAGCTCGCGGTAGTTGTATAACTGCCTACGGGGATATTGCCGTTGCCTGCATAGCTCACAGTCAAGCCGCTCGGCAACGTGCCTGTAAGCGTGATGCCCTGCGCCTTGCCTGCTATAAATTGCAAAGGATTACTGTCATTGTAGTTCCAAGTCAAGCCCGACAGGTCGTATTTTGCCTTATCTATGCTGTACTTGAGCGTATATACTGCGTCAAACTCGGCATACGTATTATCAAGCTCTGTGATATACACCGTTACGCTATATGTGCCGCCCGTCTTGGCATTGATAGCGGTGATATCTCCGCTGTAGCCGTTAGTACCATTGGTAGTGTCTATCTTTACGCCCTTAGACATCAAGTCGCTGTCGTCTATGCTAAAGCGGAATATACTGCCTGTATACGTCAGCGTCAAAGTAGCATCGGGATTGCTTACTGCAGTGCCATTATACTGCCACTTGACATCCGCGTCCGTAAAGGTAATATCGTTGCCAAGCACCTTAAACTCGTGGGTTTTAACTCCTGCCAGTATCTCGTAATTGCTATTGCCCTGCTTATCGCCGAATAGCTCTACGCCGATATAGTAGTCGCCTTGATCCAGGGCAGGCATTACTATAGTGCGCGTCTTGCCAGTTATCACCTTGTATGCGTCAAGGTCGTACTTTACAGACGAGCCGTTCTTGCAGTAGTAGATATGCAGCTCCGTGGTATCTGCTGCGAGGCTGTCGCCTACTATTGTTACCGTAGGCGTCTCCCCTACCTTCCAAGATAGCGGCGCGTTGATTGTGATATTGAGCGGTCTCTTGGTTATTGAGATAGTCAGCTCATACGCGCTGTCCGTCCCGTCCGCCCATATCATAGTAGACGTATTCTTAAGAGCTACGGTTATCTTATACGTGCCTGCATTAGTTGCGCTAAGCGCGCCGTCAGTATACGTTACGCCGTCGGGCAATGTAAGCGTTACGTCCGCCGTTACTCCTTGCAGGGTAAAGCTCTGCGCCTCGCCGTTATATTGCTTAGTTACCTGCCCCGATAAGGCAGGCTTATCTACAGACTTCTTATCTACCTTATATATGACAGATATTGTACTATTTTCCGCATCTATCTCGTAGTTGCACTCATTGGTCATTTTTGCCGTGGCAGTATACGTGCCTACGTCCGTAGGCAAAGTCTCATATTCTACGCCCGAGCTTGATTTATACGTAAAGCCGAAGTTCGGCGCGCGTCCGTTCTCAAGTGTGTCGCCCGTGTATACGTCGCCCGCGTTCTTAAGCGTTACGGTTGGCAGTCCGCCGCTGTCTAATTCTGCCGTTATACCTATCTTCTTTTTAGTTACGGTAAACTTGAAGTAGCGCACCGTTGCGCTCTCGCCTGCGCTCGTGTCAGGCTCGCCTGCAAATGTAAGACCGCCTGCGGCAAGGTCTGCCTTAATCTCTGCCTTTACTTTATAAGTGCCCGCGTCTTTAATATCGCTATCATATGTGATACTTATTTTCTCGGGATTGAACCAACTCTTTTGTTCTGCCAATATATCGTCTAATGTAAGCGCAGTACCTTTATATTCAGCTGTTACATCACTGGGCTCTTTGAGTGCAACATTAGTACTATGTTCTGCCGCCAAGTCAAGATTTAAGTGAAGCGCGGGACGAACGGCGTAACTAGACGTAACATAGTAGTCGTAATAGGAGCTGCCCGCCGAATGCAGAGAGTACGCAACATAAGCGTAAGTGTAGTTGCCGGAACGCAGCCAGGAATTGGCGGAGTTGGGTCGCTGATTGACCGATAACCCCCAGATTCCGGTTACAGAGGTATTATATCCTGTTTCGGTCAAGGAAGGCAGCCATATGTAATCATCTTTCCATTCTGCATATCCGTTCTTGGCACTATAATTCATATTGGCGTTATACCACTTTACCGTGCCGCTCGGCGTGCCGTAAGAATCGTTGGGCAATGTATATCCTATCCCGCCGCCTATCGTGCCGCCTGCATTCTGATTTTCCGTCTCTTGATACGCTACTTGCGCAGGCGTAACTATATAGTCTGTAAGAGAGCCTTTTACCGACGGCATAGTAAGCCTTGCATACTTATGCTCAGGACTCTGCTCTATCTTAGTAAGCTCAGTATCACCATTATTAGCTACATATCCGCTACCGCCGCTATTAAGCGCGTCTGCCCTTATATAGCTGCTGCTATACATGCTTGACGGATACGCCGCTGTAGGCGTAGTGTCATACCATCTATTCCACTGGTGCGTCTCAGCGCTGGTTGCAAGCCATAGAGTGGCTATCGTATTGCCTGACCTATCTTTAGTAAGGTGTGTTACGGTCCACTTCTGCCCGTCCATGGTGAGCACGATATCTTTATTGCCATTCGCTTTATATAAGTCATTAGCCGTCAATGTACCCAAAGCGTCTACATCGTCAATAGTATCTTTTGTCGCATTGCCTGTCAACTTAGCATATAATGATTGCATAACTTCGCCATCGAATACCTTTCCGTCAGTACGGTCAGCATAGCCGTCAAGCAATATATCGCCGATATCTATGACAGTATCATTTGTCATATTACTTGTGGTGAAAGCAAATGCGTTGTTAAAATTATCAAATGATATAAAGCAAAAGCATAGAAGTACTGCGACAATAATAATTGCCGCAAATACAGCTGATATTAATCTATATCTCTTAACTGACACTATCTCTCCGTATACAATGGCTAAATCTCAAATTATAGTTATCTAAGAGGTATACCCAAGGACAATGCGATATTGTTCCTTTTATCTCGGATATTGTATATCGGCGTCGAAATATAATCCGAAAAAATGTACATAAATTAGTATAATTGATGATCACGGGCGGAAGAATTGCGAGGAAATATATGGTTTTTCGCCGATTTCCGCGCTAAGATATTGACATATAATTATATAAAGACTAAAATATTAATACAATTATCGGCTACTCATTGAAAAAATGATCATCAATTATACTAATACATGTACGTGTAAGGCAGCTTAAAAGGGCTGCTT
>CAMWNK010000081.1 GCA_947175555.1 uncultured Clostridia bacterium
CGGAGATATAATGTCAACTAAAAGGTATAGATTAATATCAACGCTTAGCGCGGCAGTTATTATTGTCGCAGTATTGCTATGCTTTGCCTTTATTTCATTTGATAATAATGAAGTTTTTGCTTTTACCGATAGTAATATGACTGAGACAACAGTTGTTGATATCGGCGATATATTGCTTGACGGCTATGCTAATCGCACTGATAGCAAGGTATTTAATGAAGAGGTTTTGTCGGATTTTTTTGCTAAACTGACAGGTGATGCTGCAAAAAATACGATTGACGATGTAGACGCTTTGGGTACACTTACAGCCGCTCAGATATATGCTAAGAACGGTGATAAAGATATCGTACTCACCATGGACGGGCAGAAGTGGACAGTTACTCACCTTACTAAAGACAGGTCGGGCAATACAATAGCTACGCTGTGGTTGGCGTCAAACGGAGATGAATCTAAGTGGAATACTTGGGGAGCACATACTCCCACGGCAACGTATCCCTGTAATATGTATAGCAGCAGCCTTGTTAGAGCTAATGCGCTCAATAGTGGCGGCAGCGGGTATGTAGCAAGTAACGGCGCGACAACGCTTACTAAGGTAGAGCAGCGCCCGACTCATCGATATGCAAGGCTTACAATGTCGTCTGTTGAAGGTTCTCTTACTGATTTTATTGTAACTCCTGCTGATGTAGCATATCAAGAAACGGAAAATCAAAATGTCGGTGGAAGTATCGGCGGCAAAGGCTATACTTTGCCTAATGATGCCTATGGCACGCCAAGCGGCACAATAAAGTGGCCGGAAAATATGGATTATACTAAAAAGAACTGGTATACAGAATGGAAGGACGATTATATATGGTTACCATCCGCGACTGAAACAGGCTATGATAGTTCAATAACAGGAATATGGGAGTTATCCATCAATCAACGTTCAAATATTAAAAATTCATGGTTGCGATCTGCTTGCCCCACTTATGCTAATTGGGGATATTGCTTATCAGCGGCTGGCAATTCACTGTTGGATCCTTTTATAACTAATATTAACACTGTTCGTCCAGCGTTGCACTTAAACCTTACAAAAGTTGCACAGCATAGTGGAAAACTTGCAATAAAAGAGCCATTGGATGTTTCTGTAGAATATAAAGGCACTTCACTTACTATGGACGATGTAGCAACTGAGCAAAAGGAGTGGTACAATTCCGATAAGATAAATATCACATATGATAGCGATATTAAAGACGCAGGCACGTATAAAGTAAAGGCTGAGATTAAAGCAGAGCTTGCGGCAGACGGTCTTACATTTGAGGGCGAGCCTGACACGAGCGCAGGCGAGAGCGATACGGTGAGGTACTTCAACTTTACCGTAACTAAGAAGAAGATAGGCATAAAGGCAGAATTAGATAGCGGCGGACTGCCAACTGTAACGCTAAATAATGCAGGCGACGTGTACACAGACGACACTCCCGAGAACGGACGCGCGCCGAGCTTCGGCTTTACGTACACGTCAAGCGGGGGAGTTACCTCGGAGACTCTGCCAACAGACGTAGGCACGTATACCGCCACGGCAAAAATGACCAATGAGTGCAACTACGAGATAGATGCGGAAAATAGTACAATATCTGTCATATATAAGGTAGATAAGAAGTCCGTAGATAAGCCCGCCCTATCGGGACAGGTAACTAAGCAGTATAACGGCGAGGCGCAGAGCTTTACCTTGCAAGGGGTAACAGCAGACGTATCGCTTACGTTGCCCGACGGCGTAACGTATACGGACGGCGCGCTTACGGCAACTAATGCAGGCACGTATAAGATAACCGTATCGCTTAAGAATACGTCTACTATGATATGGGCGGACGGCACGGACAGCGCGTATGAGCTGACTATCTCGATAACCAAGAGACCGCTCAATATCACAATCAACGCGCCGCTATCTTGGAAGGTAGGGGAGACGCCTACGGTAACTATAGTAGGCGATAGCTTAGCCGCAGACACCACGGAGCTGCACATCTATTATTGCAAGAACGGCTCGTCTGTAAAGTATGACCTTGACGCATACAAAGTAATAACGGGCAAGACACGCACTATAGTAATGCCTGTGCTCGACCAAGGGGACTATTATATAGGAGTAGAGCTATTCGGCGATAAGCAAGGCAACAGCAATTACGAGATACTTGCAAGCACGGTAACGCAGACATTTAAGGTGCTGGGCAATGATATCACGTTTACGGACGCGGATATCAAGTGGCAGTATAATAATACTCCTGTTACCAACCCCGCAGCGACATTGACGCTGACGTACACGGGCAGTGTATTCCGCTTCAGCATAGACGCAAGCGACCTTGCAATCAAGGGCGTCAAGATAGATACCACTAAGGGCACTAACGGCTATAGCGGAGATATCACGGCAACCAATGCCAAGATAGGCGGCACGTACAGTGTAACTGTATACATCACCGAGCTTGACAATACGTATGCGGAGTTTGATGCAGTATACACGCTTACATACAGTATAGATAAGGCTAAATACGACTTATCGGGACTTACATGGGATTACAACGATAGCAACCCCTTGCAGTTTATAGCAGGCAAGGCGCAGGGCATAACGCTTACGGGCACACTGCCTACAGGACTTACGATAAGCTATGCAGGCAACGGCAATATCCCCGTAGGCAGTTACACAACTACCGCGAGCTTCAACGTGTCGGACGCGCTCAACTATTACAAGCCTATATCAAGCGACAGTAATACGTACCTCGGTAGCTTCGAGTGGAGCAAGGCTTGGCGTATTGATAAAGCGACGATAACCTGCTCTTGGAAGATAGATACGCGCGAGAATGTCTCTACGTACAACTTGCCCATATTGCAGAGCATAGGCAGTATGGACGTAGACAGCATGGTAACGTACAGATATTACGATTATCAGAGCGGCAGCAAGGGCGACGAGGTAACTATCGCGCAGATTAACGCCACCGTTGTCAATCAGCAACATAGATATCTTGCCGTAGCGGAGCTTAAGAGTGAGTATACAAGTAATTATACACTCGCTAACGAGAGCACGGACTTCACCGTAGGCGTGAATAGATATCCTGTCAAGCTCAAGATGGATATAGACGGACAGCAGTTGCCCTACAGACCCGAGGGCTATACCCCTAACGTAACTGTAGATAGCGTAGGCGGACTGACTATAGCTGATATCACGTTTACCTATTTCAAGGACGGCGCGACGCAGGGCAGCACGAGCATACCCGTAGCGGTAGGCAAGTATAAGGTGCAGGCAACGCTCAAGTATGGCACGGACGATAACTACCTTGATCCCGAGAGCGCGGAGTTCAGCTTTGAGATAGTCAAGGCGGATATAGACGTAAGCGGACTTAAGTGGCAGTACACACATGGAAGTGTTACGGCGACTTATGACGCTACACAAGGCAAATGGTTGCTTGCGGACGGTACGGAAGCTAATGCCTTCGTGTATGACGGCACGGCGCACGTAGTTGCGCTGATAGGCGCAGACGCGCTTAGTAACGCAACGGTAACTACATCGGGCAACTTGAGCGAAACTAATGCAAGTACATCGTATAGCGCAAGCGCAACGTTTGCATACGATACGGCTTGCTACAATGCGCCCGACTTTATTACGACCATTAACTGGACAGTCAATAAGGCAGTAGTAGACACAAGCGCGATAGTATGGGGCTACGTGGATAAAGACGGCAACGAGCTTACCTATACCGAGCCTTTCATGTACACGAGGATAAGCAGCGCGGCGGTAGAGTACAGCGTAACGCTTATCAATGTGCCTGACCAGCTTAAGGGCTGTATATCGATACTCGGCGAATATACCAAGAGCGAGGCAGGCACGCACCGCGCTCGTTACAGCGTTGACGCAAGTAAATTCGATAGTAATAACTACGAGCAGTACGTAATGCCCAGCGGACTTGAGACCAACTTCGATTGGGTAATATCGGCGCGTACGATAGATACTCCCGTATATAACGGCA
>CAMWNK010000082.1 GCA_947175555.1 uncultured Clostridia bacterium
TTATCCACGTAGCCCCATACTATCGCGCTTGTGTCTACTACTGCCTTATTGACTGTCCAGTTAATGGTCGTAATAAAGTCGGGCGCATTGTAGCAAGCCGTATCGTATGCAAACGTTGCGCTTGCGCTATACGATGTACTTGCATTAGTTTCGCTCAAGTTGCCCGATGTAGATATCGTAGCATTGCTGAGACCGTCCGCGCCTTTCAGCGCAATTACGTGAGCTGTGCCGTCATACACGAAGGGCTTAGCCTCAGTGCCGTCTGCAAGCAGCCACTTGTTGAGTGCCTCGTCATAGGTTGCCGTAACGTCTCCGTGAGTGTACTGCCACTTAAGTCCGCTTACGTCTATATCCGCCTTGACTATCTCAAAGCTGAACTCCGCGCTCTCGGGATCAAGGTAGTTATCGTCCGTGCCATACTTGAGCGTTGCCTGCACCTTATACTTGCCTACCGCTACGGGTATGCTCGTGCTGCCCTGCGTCGCGCCGTCCTTGAAATAGGTAAACGTGATATCAGCTATAGTCAGTCCGCCTACGCTATCTACAGTTACGTTAGGGGTATAGCCCTCAGGTCTGTAGGGCAACTGCTGTCCGTCTATATCCATCTTGAGCTTGACGGGATATCTATTCACGCCTACCGTGAAGTCCGTGCTCTCGTTATCGAGTGTGTAATTACTTGTGTACTCGCTCTTGAGTTCCGCTACGGCAAGATAGCGATGTTGCTGATTGACGTTGGAGTTGATTTGTGCGATAGTTACCTCATCGCCCTTGCTGCCGCTCTGATAATCGTAATATCTGTACGTTACCATGCTGTCTACGTCCATACTGCCTATGCTCTGCAATATGGGCAAGTTGTACGTAGAGACATTCTCGCGCGTATCTATCTTCCAAGAGCAGGTTATCGTCGCTTTATCAATACGCCAAGCCTTGCTCCACTCAAAGTTGCCGAGGTACGTATTGCTGTCGCTTGATATAGGCTTGTAATAGTTGAGCGCGTCCGACACGTTAAAGCTCGCGGTAGTTGTATAACTGCCTACGGGGATATTGCCGTTGCCTGCATAGCTCACAGTCAAGCCGCTCGGCAACGTGCCTGTAAGCGTGATGCCCTGCGCCTTGCCTGCTATAAATTGCAAAGGATTACTGTCATTGTAGTTCCAAGTCAAGCCCGACAGGTCGTATTTTGCCTTATCTATGCTGTACTTGAGCGTATATACTGCGTCAAACTCGGCATACGTATTATCAAGCTCTGTGATATACACCGTTACGCTATATGTGCCGCCCGTCTTGGCATTGATAGCGGTGATATCTCCGCTGTAGCCGTTAGTACCATTGGTAGTGTCTATCTTTACGCCCTTAGACATCAAGTCGCTGTCGTCTATGCTAAAGCGGAATATACTGCCCGTATACGTCAGCGTCAACGTAGCATCGGGATTGCTTACTGCCGTGCCATTATACTGCCACTTGATATCAGCGTCTATAAAGCTGATATCATTGCCAAGCACCTTAAACTCATGCGTCTTTACGCTAGCTAATATCTCGTAATTGCTATTGCCCTTCCTATCGCCGTACAACTCTACGCCTATATAGTAGTCGCCTTGATCGAGAGCAGGCATAACTATAGTGCGCGTCTTGCCTACTATTACCTTATTATCATTGATGTCGTCATACTTTACCGACGAGCCGTGCTTGCAATAGTAGATATACAGCTCCGTAGTATCGGCAGCGAGGCTGTCGCCTACTATAGTTATAGTTGGCGTCTCGCCTACCTTCCATGACGAAGGCGCGGTTATCGTGATATTAAGCGGCTTTTTAGTTATAGTTACGCTAAGCTCATACGCGCTGCTCGTTCCGTCCGCCCACTGCGTGGCTGCGCCGTTATCCGCTAACGCAACTTGTATCTTATATACCCCTGCATTAGTTGCGCTAAGCGCGCCGTCTGCATACGTTACGCCGTCGGGCAGCGTAAGCGATACGTCCGCAGTTACCCCTTGCAGGGTAAAGCTCTGTGCTACTCCGCTGTACGGCTTGGTTACCTGCCCTGATAGCGCAGGCTTATCTACAGACCTCTTATCTATCTTGAATGATACAGACATCGTACTACTTGCCGTGTCTATCTCGTAATTGCAGTCGTTAGTAATCTTAGCTGTTGCCGTATAAGTGCCTACCGCCGTCGGCAGAGTATCATATTCCACACCCGAGCTTGATTTATATGTAAAGCCAAAGCTCGGCGCACGTCCGTTCTCGGGAGTGTCTCCTGTGTATACGTCGCCCGCATTCTTTAGCGTTACAGTCGGAAGTCCCCCGCTATCTAATGCCGCAGTTATTCCTATCTTCTTCTTAGTTACGATAAAGTTAAAGAAGCGCACTGTATCGCTCTCGCCTGCATCTAAGTCGGGAGTTCCTGCAAATGTAAGACCGTCAGCAGCGAGGTCTGCCTTAATCTCTGCCTTGACTTTATATGTACCGATATCTTTAATATCGCTGTCATCAGTTAAAATTATCTTTGTAGCGTCAAACCAACTCTTCTGTTCATTTGCAACATCGTTTATTGTAAGTAAGTTACCTTTGTATTCAACTGTTACATCTGTAGGCTCTGTTAAGGCAATTCCTCCGCTGTGCTCTGCTGCCAAATCAAGGTTTAAGTGAAAAGCAGGACGAACAGCGTATTTAGTCGATGTAATACCAATAGAAGTACTACTGCCATTCGTAGACATAAGATACACACGAGTAGCATTAGTATAGTAGGCAGAACGCAACCAGTAACTAGTAGTAAATGTCCGCTGATTAGTAGACAATTGCCATATTCCACTATAAGTGGTGTTATAGCCTGTCTCTGTCAAAGACGGCAACCAAACATAATCATTTTGCCATTCTGAATATTTATTCTTACTGGCATAATTCATATTGGTAGAATACCGAATTGTACCACTCGGTGTACCATAAGCTTCGTTAGGCAATGTATAGCCGATGCCGCCTATTGTTCCTCCCACATTTTGGTTTTCTGTCTCTTGATAAGCTACTTGTGCAGGCTTGACAATAAAATTCGTAAGCGATCCAGCTACTGTAGACATAGTAAGCCGTGCATATTTATGCGTAGCACTCTGCGCTAACTTTGTCAAATAAGCAGATCCGTTTGTAGCTATATATCCGCTTCCACCACTATTAAGTGCACTTGCTCTTAAATAACTGCTACTGTACATATCCGATGGATATGCTGCAGTAGGTGTATTGGCATACCAACTATTCCATGCAACTTCATCCTCATAACTCGCCTGCATTAGTGTAGCTATCGTATTTCCTGACCTATCCTTAGTCAAATGCGTTATAGTCCATTGTCGACCGTCCAATGTGAGTATGATATCTTTATTATCGTTATTAGCGCGTATATCTGCTGCTGTCATAGTACCTAAAGCATCTACATCGCTTATATCTGTTTTCGCAGAATCGCCTGTTAACTTAGCATATAGGGATGCCATAGCTTTGCCATCAAAGACTTTGCCGTCCGTGCGGCTAGCATAGCCGTCAATTAAAATATTACCTATGTCTACAGTTTCTGTAGTAATATTAGACGAAGTAAAGGCAAATGCATCGCCTATGTTATCAAACGAAATAAAACAAAAGCATAGAAGTAGCCCGACAATAATTATTGCCGCGCTAAGCGTTGATATTAATCTGTATCTTCTACTTGACACTATAACTCCGTATATACAACTTAAACCTCAATTTATAGTTATCTCAGTGTATATTAAAGAGCAATGCGATATTGTTCCGTTTATCTCGGATATTGTATATCGGCGTCGAAATATAATCCGAAAAAATGTACATAAATTAGTATAATTGATGATCACGGGCGGAAGAATTGCGAGGAAATATATGGTTTTTCGCCGATTTCCGCGCTAAGATATTGACATA
>CAMWNK010000083.1 GCA_947175555.1 uncultured Clostridia bacterium
TAGACAGTTATATGTCAATATCTTAGTGCGAAATTAGACGAAAAACCATATATTTCCGCTTGCCATTTTCGCTTTTTGATCATCAATTATGCTAATTTATGTACATTTTTTTTGAGTTAAAACCTTGACGATATTTGTTGCTAAATAGGATAAAAGCACAATGAATATTGCTATTTATAAACCTTAAGATAATGAAAAATCGAGATTGCGTACATATACGCGGAGATAATGTGATAGGTAGTAGATATAAATTAATTTCGGCTGTTATTGCGGCGATAATCATCGTTGCAGTATTGTTATGCTTTTGTCTTATTTCATTTGATAACGCAATCGATGTATTTGCCTTTGACGATTATTATTTAACTGATGAATACACTGTAGATATAGGCAACATATTGCTTGACGGCTACGCTGACCGCGCCGATAAAAAGGTATTTGATAGTGAGGCTATGCAATCATTATTTGCTAAGCTGACGGGCAATTCCGACAAGAATACTATTGATGACGTACACAAGTTATTGCAAGACGTGGATGCAGTTACAGCAGCCGATATATATACTAAAAACGGTAATAAAGATATAGTGCTCACCATGGAGGGGCAGAAGTGGACTGTAACCCACCTTACTAAAGATAGGTCGGGCAATACGATAGTAACGCTGTGGCTTGCCATCAGTGATGAGAGGAGTCAATGGAATACATGGAATACCTCATCTACTTCATCCGCCGCGTATCCGTCAAACATGTACAGCAGCAGTTACATAAGGGCAAATGCCTTAAATAGCGGCGGTAGCGGATACGTAGCGAATGGTGGAGACGAAACGCTTACAAAGATAGAGCAGAACCCCGAGCACAAATATGCAAGGCTGACTATGCCTTCTGTAAAGGGCTCTCTTACGGACTTTATAGTAACTCCTGCCGATGTGGCATATCAAGAGACGGAAAACCAATACGCAGGCGGCACGATAGGCGCGATAGGCTATACATTGGCTAACGAGGCGTACGGTACGCCGAGCGGTACTGTAAGGTGGGGCGCTGGTATGAATTATAGTGCAAAGAGCGGATACTCGGAGTGGCAGAATGACTACATATGGCTGCCTTCTATTACAGAAACTGGATATGATTACATTCACGTCGGAATCTGGGGGTTATCTGACAATCAGCGCTACAATCCTATTGATTCATGGCTGCGTTCTTGCGCTGCCAATAACGCTATACATGCTTACCATCTGTATGCGGTGACGAGCGGTATTCACACCAACGCTACAACGCAGAATTACGCCGTTCGTCCCGCGCTTCACTTAAATCTTGATTTGGCGGCAGAGCGTAGCGGCGGAGTTGCCTTGACAGAGCCTACAGACGTAACGGTTGAGTATAATGGCGCGCCGCTTACGTTGGACGATGTGGCGGCAGAGCAAAAGAGTTGGTTTAACGCCGAGCAGTTGAGCATTGCTTGCGATAGCGAAATTAAAGACGCGGGGACGTATAGGGTAAAGGCAGAGATTAAGTCGGAGCTCGCGGCGGACGGATTGATATTCGACGGCACTCCCGATGTATCAGCAGGCGAGAGCGATACGGTAAGGTACTTCAACTTTACCGTAACTAAGAAGAAGATAGGCATTACCGCGACGTTGGATAGCGCGGGACTGCCTACTGTAACGCTCAAGAACGTGGGCGACGTATATACGGGCGACACTCCCGAGAACGGACGCGCGCCGAACTTTAGCTTTACGTACACCTCAAGCGGGGGAGTTACCTCGAACACATTGCCGACGGCGGTAGGCACGTATACGGCAACAGCTAAGATAACTAATGAGTGCAACTACGAGATAGATACCGGTAATAGTACAGTATCTGTCATATATAGGGTAGATAAGAAGTCCGTAGATAAGCCCGCCTTATCGGGACAGGTAACCAAGCCGTACAGCGGAGTGGCGCAAGGCTTTACTCTGCAAGGGGTAACCGCGGACGTATCGCTTACTTTGCCCGACGGTATGACGTATGCGAGCGGGCAGCTTAGCGCAACTAATGCAGGTACGTATAAGATACGCGTTGCCTTAGCGGATAACGGAGTATCGACTATATGGGCGGACGGAACGAGCAGCGCGTATGAGCTTAGCGTAACTATAACTAAAAAGCCGCTCAATATCACTATCAATGCGCCCACATCTTGGAAAGTAGGCGAGAAACCTACTATAACCATAGTAGGAGACAGCTTGGCGGCAGATACTACGGAGCTGTATATCTACTACTGCAAGCACGGCTCGTCGGTGAAGTATGACGATATCAATAATAATAAGATAATAGAGGGCAAGACGCGCACTATAGTAATGCCTGCTCTCGATCAAGGCGACTACTATATAGGCGTAGAGCTGTACGGCGATAGGCAGGGCAATAGCAATTATGAGATATTAGCTATCGTAAAGACGCACGAGTTTAAGGTTCTGGGCAACGATATTACCTTTACGGACGCGGATATCAAGTGGCAGTATAACAATACGGCAGTAAGCAATCCCGATGCTACGCTTGCGCTGACGTATACGGGCAGTGTATTCCGCTTCAGCATAGACGACAGCGACCTTATGAGCAAAGGCGTCAAAATAGACACCACTAAGGGCACTAACGGCTACAGCGGAGATATAACTGCAACCAATGCCAAGATAGGCACTTATAGCGTAACCGTGTATATTACAGAGTATGACAATACGTATGCCGAGTTTGACGCAGTGTATACGCTCAAGTACAGTATAGATAAGGCTAAATACAATCTGTCAGGCTTGACATGGAACTATGACGACAGCACCCCGTTGCAGTTTATTGCAGGCAGGGCGCAGGGTATAACTTTGACCGGCACACTGCCGAGCGGCTTGACTGTAAGCTATACGGGTAACGGAAAAATTCCCGTAGGCAGTTATACTACGACGGTAAGCTTTAACGTATCAGACGCTGTCAACTACTACATACCTATATCAAGCGACAGCAATACTTATCTTGGAACGTTCACGTGGAGCAAGGCTTGGCGCATAGACAAGGCAACGATAACGTGTTCTTGGAAGATAGACGAGAGCGAAAGCGATAAGACGTATAAGCTGCCTGTATTGCAGAACGTGGGCGATATCAATGTCGGCTCTATGGTAACGTATAGGTACTATGATTATGCAGACGGCAGTCAAGGCGCAGAGGTAACTATAGAGCAAATTAACGGGAGCATCAATGAGCAACATAGATACCTTGTAGTAGCTGAGCTTAATAGCGAGTATACCGCTAATTATCAGTTGGATAGCAATAGCAGTCAGTCGTTTACGGTGGGCGTAGATAGATATCCCGTGCAGATAACTATGGATATAGACGGACAAATATTGCCCTATAAGCCCGAGGGGTATACGCCCAAAGTAACGATAATAAGCGCGGGCGGAGTAACCGAGGCAAATATCACGTTTACATATTATAAGGACGGCGCGACGCAGGGCAGTACAGCTAAGCCCGTAGCGGTGGGCAAGTATAAGGTGATAGCCTCGCTTAGCAGTACGAGCGCGGAAAATAACTACCTTGACGGCGAGAGCGGAGAATTCAGCTTTGAGATAGTCAAGGCGGATATAGACGTAAGCGGACTTAAGTGGCAGTACACTCACGGAGACGTTACGGCAACCTATGACGAGGCACTCAACAAGTGGCTGCTTGCAGACGGCACTGAGGCTAAGCCCTTCGTGTATGACGGCACAGCTCACGTAATTGCGCTGAAAGGCGCGGACGGTCTCAGCAATGCTACGATATCTACATCGGGCAACTTGAGCGAAACTAATGCAAGTACATCGTATAGCGCAAGCGCAACGTTTGCGTACGATACGGCTTGCTATAATGTACCCGACTTTATTA
>CAMWNK010000084.1 GCA_947175555.1 uncultured Clostridia bacterium
GAATTATTGAAAGGGAGGATTTTATATTTATATGACGAAAAATGTTAAAAAATTAGTGTTATTCACCGTTTTAGCTATATTCATCATAGCTTTATGCGCGTGTAGTAAGACTCCTGCGGACGATATCGCGCCTGTCATATCCGGTCTTGATACCGTATTTATGGACAGAGAAAGCGAGTCGTTGGATTTGTATGCGGGAGTAAGCGCGTCAGATGTTGATGGGGCAGGTATAGAAACAGACGTTACTGCCGGCTTAGTTGTGGATTTGCCGTCGGGCGCCAATAGAGAAGGTAATAAGATTACTTTTAACAACTGCGGTGATTATGAGCTTGCGTATACGGTGAAAGATGCCGCAGGCAATGAGACCGTGCAGAAGAGATTGGTACAAGTACGCAATATATATAATGTGTATTGTGTGAACGCGACATTGCCCGTCTTATATTGCGCGTTGGATATGGTGAGCAATAATTACAAGTCCATTTTAACATTTACACGTAAAGATACTATTAATATGGACGCCTTGGATGACGACAGATTTATCTATGCGGAGAATGGGGCTGAAGATATAAATTTGTCGTTTGCTAAAGGTATGGCGGTAGGTATTGCGAAAGACGACCAATACAGCTACTTCAGGCTCTTCCTTAACGATGCGTTCAATCAGATAGAGTTGTTCACATTTATCCAACACAATATCTCAAGCGATCGTTATGAGGTAAAGCTCGTATCCGATGGCTCATGGACGTATAATACGGCATTCCCTTATCGTGAGGACGGCGCTTGGAGCAAGTGGGAAGCTAACCGCACTCTTTATGACGGTGTAATGGCAAAAGCGCTCGCAGGAGAGTTCGAGCGTGAAGATAATGGCAGATTTTATGTCGAGTACGAAGGCACTCGCGTAGGCTCTCATTATTATAGCGACTCTCAGCTTTCTCAAATGGCAATTATGGCTGCACAACGCGATAATACTCAGCTGTGGTGCGCGTATCCCGAGACGTTGCGCTCTGACGATGCTCGCGTACAGGCAGAGATAGATAAGGCTCATATGCCTAAGATGGCTCCCGACGAGATGTATCGCAATCTAACAGAGGAGCAGAAGTCTAAGTTCCTTGAAATAGTTGATTTCGATAAAACTGAGTTTGACGCTAACTATTTTGATAAAGAAGGCAAATATCTCATAATTACAGGAACCAATCCTTTTACAGGCTCGTTTACAGACGCTGAGTTTGCGGATATTCTGTCGCGCATAGGCGATAATTACAGCGATTATAATCTACTGTATAAGCCGCATCCCTCGGCAGCTACGCCTGCAGAAGGTTCTTTGACGGCTAAGTGGCTTGCAGATAACGGCGTTAAGATTTTGCCAGGTAAGCTTCCTATGGAAGTAATCTCTTGGGTATATTCCGACGTTGCGATGGGAGGATTCGATTCATCCTTATTTATGTCGGTACCGCAGGGAAATACTAAGTTCTTTATTGCAAGAGACGCGTCGTCGCTGTCTGTTCTTACTAAGCAGCTGTATGACGGCGGAGTATTCGGGACGCCCGAGTTTTACTGGAAGGCGCAGTAAATAATAATTAACTAATCTTGATAAAGGACGCTTCTGCTATATTGCGGGAGCGTCTATTATTATTGAAGATGTTTTAATTTCTATCTATTTTTATAAAAGGCTTGACTAATTGTGATACAGAGTATAGACTACATATTGTAGTAAGAGGTATTTATGGATAATATCATAGAAATTGAGAATTTGCATAAAAGCTATGGCAGCGTTAAGGCTGTCGACGGGATTAGCTTTAATGTGAAAAGAGGTAGTTTATTTGCATTTCTCGGGCTCAACGGAGCAGGTAAGTCTACTACTATTAATATTATCTGTTCTATTCTTAAAAAGGATAGCGGATTGATAAGGGTAGACGGTATGGATATCGACAGTCATGCCGATGATATAAAGAAGATTACGGGTATTGTATTTCAGCAGTCGGTCTTGGACGCGAGATTGAGCGTAAGGGACAATCTTAAATGTCGCGCCGCTCTGTATGGGATAACAGGCGAAAAATTCTCAAAGACGCTTGACTTTATCACGTCTGTGCTATCGCTGGAGGAGATTATCAAGCGTCCTTACGGCAAGCTCAGCGGCGGGCAGAAGCGTCGGGTTGATATCGCAAGGGGATTACTTAACGAGCCTAAGTTGCTGATACTCGACGAGCCTACTACAGGTCTTGATCCTCAGACGAGGAAGAGCGTATGGAGCGTTATCGACAAGCTGCGGAGCGAGCGCGATATGACGGTATTCCTTACTACTCATTATATGGAGGAGGCGGGCGGCGCCGACGATGTGATAATTCTTGACAGCGGAGCTATAGCTGCAAGCGGCACGCCTGTTGATCTGAAAAATCGATATTCGGGCACGTACATTAAGATATATGTGCCGTATCATGACGATGACGCGGCTATTAAGGCGATTTTCCCCAAGGCGGAATACGATAATAACTGTTATAAGATAAAGATAGATACCGTTGACGATATTAAAAGGTGGGTTAATTCCTGTCCCGCGGGTATGGAGGACTACGAAATAATCAAGGGCGATATGGACGATGTATTCCTCAACGTTACGGGCAAGACTTTAGCAGGAGGGGTATTGTGAAAGATAGATTGATATATGACGCTAAAGTTATGGGGCAACTCACGGCAAGGAATTTTAAGATATTCATTAAAGATAAAATGCTTGTCTTTATGTCGTTGCTTGCGCCGCTTATAGTGCTGATGCTGTATGTGCTTTTCCTCGGAGATACGCAGAAGGATTCTATAATTAATATGCTTCCTGCAGGAGTGATAGACACTAAGGTAATCAATGCCTTTGTCAACGGCTGGATGCTTGCGGGCGTCATGAGTGTGTCGTGCATTACGGTAGCTTTGAGCGCGAGCACTATTATGGTTGCCGATAAGGAGAAGGGCATTATCAACGATTATGTGGCGGCTCCCGTGCCTAAGGCATTGGTCAAGCTGTCATACTTGCTGTCTACCTTTATCATTTCCACATTCATTTGTCTTATGGTAGAGCTTATCGGGTTGATATATGTCGCTGCTACGGGCTGGTATCTGTCCGTATCGGATGTGTTTGCTATCTTGGGCATCACTATATTATCTACATTTTCATCTTCTATACTTATGAATTTAATACTGACTCCCTTTAAGACGAGCAACTCTGTGGGAGCATTTACGGGTATTATCAGCGCGGCAATAGGCTTTTTGATGGGGGCTTATATCCCTCTGCCTATGTTGGGTAAAGGCGTAGAGTATTTTGCATGCTTTATCCCGGGGACATATTCGGCGGGAGTATTCAGAGACTTGTACATGGGCGGCGTACTCGATTATGCGCGCGATTATCTGCCCGAGGCGGCAATTGACGAACTTGCAAGCGGTTATTCTGTAAAAGTGAATTTTTTCGGCAAGGCAATCAATCCCGAGATATCGGCAGTTATACTTGCGGCAATCACTGCTGTTATATTATTGATTTGGCTTTTTGCGCCAATGCTTATAAGCTCTATTAAAGATAAATTGAAGTCAAAAAAGTAATTTTTTCAAAATAAAAAGTTAAGGCGCTTATAGTTAAGCGCCTTTTATATTAATGCTTATTATCTGTACATGTATTAGTATAATTGATGATCATTTTAGCGACATGTAGCCGATAATTGCATTAATATTTTAATCTTTATATAAATATATGTCAATATCTTAGCGCGGAAATAGACGAAAAACCATATATTTCCTCGTTTTTCTTCTGCCCGTGATCATCAATTATACTAATTTATGTACATTTTTTAAGCTGCGATTTCGACGCCG
>CAMWNK010000085.1 GCA_947175555.1 uncultured Clostridia bacterium
ATACGTTATTTTTCGTCTTTAGCAGGTGGACCTATTAACGTAATAGGTCCACCTCGACGGCTTAAAAGGAAGCAAAAATGTGATTTTTAGAATTTTTTAGGCTGATATCGAGCCGAAAAATAGCTTTTAGTGTTGCGTATAGCATGTAAAAGTATTATAATATAGTAAATATTAAGGACCTATTACGTTAATAGGTCTATCTTTTTATATTTTATACAGCTTATAATCAGCTTATTATTTTCGCAATTTTTGCATTGCTTTTACTACTTGTACGGCAATGTAGCAAGGGGTATCTAACGCAGTATACTCGGCATAAAACTCTGCTATGTACTCTCTTATATCGCTTGACGCGTACATGCTCATTGCCGTGATATTGCTTAGATATATCTGTAATATTTCTTTCCTGCCGCTCAATCTTAGCGCATAATCTATTGCGTGTCCCGCTTCGTGCGCCAACGGATTCAAGCTCCACTCTGCAATGCTCAATCATATTATCCGATATGCCCACGCACCTTATTGCATTTTTGACTTTATGATTTGATTGATTAAATAAATAAAGGAGCGCAACCGAGTGCACTTTATTAACTATATACAATAAAAATAAGGGCGCGAGTAACTCCGCGTCCTTATTATCGATGATTTATTGACTGCTCGCCGCTATCTAAGGCGACTTAATCGAAATTAAATTTTTACTATATTGCAATCAATCTTGCGATGCAAGTCTGTAAGCATAATATTGCGTAACTCCGTCCTCGTTGAGCGCGGCAATCAATCCGTATTCGCCCTTATAATAAGTAGATACGGAAGTATAATGCTTATTCATGAATATGGCCTTGCCGTTGTAGCTGTGATACATGCTTATAGCGCCTGTTACCTCCGTTATCGTATAGCAGCTGCCATATACGGCATATTCATCGCCGAGCTTTACGGTCTCGCCCTGCTTGTTGTAGACGAACATTGCTCCGTCCACGGCATAATATATGCGCTTATCGGTAGGCAAGTATCTGAAAAGCTGCTCTCTGCCGAACATATCGAGTAGCTCATTGAAGTTACTATCAACAAACTTATTTTGCAAGCGCATATGACCGCTCGAAGTAAAATCTATCTCATCGCGCTTATACATGCAATCGAACTTCTTACCCCTATAGAAAGCCGCTACGTCGTCGTTGTAGATAACGGTAGTATTTTCGTCATAGCGCACGATACCTATCGCGCCTTGCAGATAATCGTCAAGGTCAATCACTTCCTCGAGCTTATCGTTGAATACGCAAATCTTAATGGGACTGAGGCACTTATCCTCATTAATCTTAAATCCGAAAACCAAGGCGTAATTATATTTAGCATTGCTGCCGATAAGATTGCTACGCAATACATAAGGCGTATCCTGCGCGCTGAGCTTAGCCTTCTTGATATCGTAAATATAGCTGCGGTAGATATACTTTACGTCCTCGGTGATGAAGTCGTAATCCGCGTCCTCGTCAGTAACCTGCGTCAATACTTGAAAGGCAAGTTTATTCTTGAGCGCAACGACGGTTATAATCGAGTCATCGGGGGCATTGAGCAATACTGCGCTGTTTATATACTTTATAAGTTTTTTATTATTATCATATACGTAGATATTGCCGTCGTCTGTAGGCTCGATATAATAATCGCCGACGCATATCTCTGCCTGCGCCTTTTCGGAGCCGACGTAATAGGGCTCGCCTTTTGCGTTGACTCTGAGCACGCGACCGTCGGAAAAGACCACTTCGCTACTGCGCACGGTATACTGTCCGTACTCCGCGCGAGTGATAAATCCATTCTTGCCGTAAAAAGCAACACTGCTATCGTCTACTACGCTGTAAAGCCCGCTGAATACCATAGATATCCGATTGCCTGTAGTAACGATAGTGCGATCGGTATCGATATTGTAAAGGACATTACTGTCTCCTCTGCGCGCGGTAACAAAGCCGTCCGCATTGACAACGCAATCGCTGCATCCCGAAAGTCCGTCCGCGGTATGCGCAGACAGCGAATACTCTTGCCCGTACTTATATCCGTCTGCAAATATATCGGTAAGTTTTGCGCTCTCGCTGCATGCCGAAAGCGACAGCATGGCTATGATTGCAACTACCATTATTACGGATATGGATACTATCAGTTTCTTACCATTCATTTTCAACTCTCCCTGCTTTCTCGCGTAAATTATATCACACATCACGCCTTAAAGGAAGTCTTAATGCCGATTATGTCGAAATATGTCTTGCATATTGTAGCAAATATGCCGCTCGAAAACCGCGCGGCATATCAATCATATTATTATTTACGCCTAAGTATCGACTTTTTACTGCTCGCCGTCCTGCTCTTCCTTAGACTTGGGCTGCTTGGCAACGAGCGTATAATTATTGCCTATTATCTTTACCCTGCGTATTAGCACGGCAAAGAATATCACTATCACAAATATTATCGCCGTCATTACGGACATGACTATGATAAGTATAAACATCGTATTATTGTATCCGGATAAGTAGCTATCAAGTATCTTCTCGAGCTCTTCCCTGCCTATCATAGAGCCGTCGCCGCTGTTGCCGCTACCCCCGCTGTAATCGAACTCGTGAGACGTACTCGCCGTGGCGTCGGGCAGGACGTTGCCGCTTGCGTCTACGAACTCGAAGTTGCCCGCGTACTCTGCCTTGAGCGTTGCCTTTACGTTGTATTTCTTGCCCGCTATCATCTCGGACGCAGATACGGTATTGCCGTCCTCGTCGGTGTATGTGTAGTCGAAAGCATTGTTGTTAAGACAGCCTGCGAGCTCCTCGGGGATATCTATCGTAGGCAGGCTGCCGCTATTGCTCCACGCGGAAGGCAGTTGAGCCTTAGCTATCGTGAGCGTGAGCTCTACGTCATCGGTAGAGGTCGTGCCGTCTCCGTTATCCCAGCAGTATAAGCCGCTCGTAAGATGTATCTTTATCTTATACTCACCTGCATTGGTTGCGCCTGCAAGCTCGCTTACTATCTCCATATAATCGGAGTTAAAGCCTGTAAGTCCGAACAGCTCTACAATAGTGTCTGCGGTAAATTCACGCTGAGTGCCGTTATAGTATACTGTCTTACTGCTATCTATTGTAGGTATTGCAACAGGCGTCTTTTCCGTGCCTGTAGGAAGCGGCATCATAAATCTATGCTGCGTCTCGCCGTCTACTTCCGCATTGCCGTCGTATCTATCCTTAACGTATACTTCGCGGTAGTAGTAGCTGCCTATCTCCATATCGTCAAGCGTGAATATATTGCCGTCCTCGTCTACATATCGGTAGTCGTAGTAGGAAGGCAGAGTGCCTATGACTTGCGAATACTCGTCATTATCCGTCCAGCCCTCTACAGTATACTTGTACTTAGCTACGCTTACGGGTATATCCTGCTGAGGTCTGCTGCTAAAGAGTAAGTTATTGCCGCCGTTAATAAGCGCGAAGTTAACCTTGTACTCGCCTGCATTGTAGCCCTTATATGCCTTGCCGTCTATATCCGCAAAGTCGTCGCCCGTCAAGCCTGCGTATGCTTCGCCGTTCAATGTAATAGTAATGTTGACGTATTCCTGCCAATCTGAGGGCAAGCCGAACATTGCCGCAAAGTCGTGGAC
>CAMWNK010000086.1 GCA_947175555.1 uncultured Clostridia bacterium
CTCCATACCCGCATATTATACCACACGAATCGAGCATAAAACAATCGCTTGATACGACTTTGACAGCATTTTAGCCTTATCGACAGATGTCTATAATAATGTAAAGATTATGTATGTAATGTAAAATACGGATACACATTTTTTGACATAAATTATTATGATATGATAAGATTAATAGGATAACGCGCGTAATATGTGCGCGCGCGTCTAACATGACAATATCGGAGGAATGTCAAGTTGAAAAAACGCAGTGATAAGAAGGATAGAAAACCGCGCGTAAAAGGCGAAAAATTTAACAATTTCTTTACTTCTTTCGCCACCCGTCTCGTAGACAAAAAGTGGATAGTCGTGGCGGTGCTTGCCGTAATACTCGTGCTTGCTATTGTGGGAGTATTCATGGTCAAAAAGAACGGCGACGTGGTGTCTTACCTCGACAAAAATACCGACACCATGATAGGCAAAAACGTATTGCAAGAGTCGTACAACATCATAGGCGACCTCAATATTGCAATATCTTACCTCGATAAAGAGCAAGTAGGCGAGATAGCCGAGGCGATTGATAAAAGCAGCGAGCTCGGTCGTATATACGTCAATAAAGACCACCCCAACGGAGAAGATATAATCAGCAAGATAGCTTGGCTGGGCACTTTCGACGACCTCGATCCCGAGAATCCTATCAAGCTGGGCAACAACGTCATCTCCAGCGGCATGGATCCCGACGTATACGACAAGCTGATTGAAAACGCTAAAAGCAATTACGTCAAGACTACTCAGCTGTCCGACGGCACTTACGTAGATACATTTATCGTGAGCGTCTATTTCAAGACGGCGGGCTCTCAGGACGTATCCATACAGTCCATCAAGATAATAGAGGACATCATCAAGAATAAAATCCAATCGCTTAAAGACAGCGGAGAAATATCCGAGATAATCTCCGTAGACGATTGCTACTACCTCGGCGGTCAGGCGCAAAACGCAAGAGTTCTGATGGATAGCTCCGTCAACGATATGCCGATATTCGTAGCGATTGCGGTGGTAGCGGTATTCATAATCCTGCTCTTCACCACTCACTCCTATTTCGAGCCGTTGATATTCCTTGCCACGCTGGGCGTATCCATTCTGCTCAACATGGGCAGCAATATCATAGCAGGCATACCCGTGGGCACGATATCCACGATAACCTCGTCGTGCGCGACCATTCTCCAGCTTGCGCTTGCGATGGACTATGCGATATTCCTCATGCACACCTATTACGAGGAGCTGAAGGTCAAGCTCAATCCCCGCGACGCAATCATATCCGCGCTGCCCAAGACGCTTAAGTCAATCGCAGCCAGCGCGCTTACCACTATAGGCGGCTTTGTCGCGCTCTTCTTTATGAAGTTCGGCATGGGATACGACCTCGGCTTCGTGCTGGCTAAGGGCGTGCTGCTCTCGCTGCTGACGGTAATCGTGCTGCAGCCCATACTCATTCTGCTGTGCAATAAGCCCATCATGAAGACGCAGCACCGCTGGATAGTAGAGCCCAGACTTAAATTCGTGAGCAAGAACATTACCAAAAAGGGCGTTGCAATAGCAGTGATTGCGCTGTGCGCCGTGGTATGTCTGCCCTGCGCTTACTTCCAGTCCAAGGCACCGCTGTCTTACATCAGCATGTCGGAGTACATACCCGTCGAGAGTATGTCCGTGCCTCAGTACGAGATGACCTCGAGCGAAAATCAAGTAATACTCATGGTGCCCTATGACGAGTCCAACCTGTCAAAGCAATACGAGCTCATCGACAGGCTCAAGACTATGGGCGTGGGCAATCCCGACATCCATCAGATCAACGAGATATTCTCCATGTGCACGCTGATAGACTACGAGGATATGACCGAGTGGCTCAACTCCGATAAAGGCTCCGCGCTCGTGCGCAAAGTCTTTAAGGAAAGTTTCGTATCGGAATACGAAGGCAAGCCTATCGTGCTGTATACGATGAACCTCTCCGGTAAGCCCGAGGATACGCAGTCTTACGCGTCCCTTGCCGAGATAAGGAAGATTTCGTCCGAAGTATTCGGCATCGAGCAAAACGCGGTGTATATTACTGGTCTTGCGCAGGGCGCAAGCGACCTTGCAGCCGTTACGCCCAACGACTTTATGCTCGTCAATATTCTCTCCGCCGCACTTATATTCGTGATACTGCTCTTCACTTTCCGCAGCTTTATCACCTCGCTTATACTGCTGGCGGTAATAGAGGCGGGTATATTCTTCAACCTCGCGCTCGTGTACTTCACATCGCTGATAGCGGTAACTCAGCCCGCAATTACCACGGTGCTCGTATCGCAAATCAACTTTATGTCTTACATCATAGTAAGTGCAATCGAGCTGGGCGCAACGGTGGATTACGCTATTTTGCTCAACTCCAAAATCGAAGAGGAAAAGAGAAAGGGCGTAGAGCCTATGACCGCTATCAAGAACGGCATCTACAGGGCCGTGCCGAGCGTTACGACATCGGCGGTAATACTTATTGCGGTATGCCTTGCAGTTAAGTTTGTAACTTCCAACATTATCGTCTCTCAGATTACCGAGTTGATTGCAAGAGGTACGCTATTCAGCTATATACTCACCTTCACTCTCCTGCCCGCGATACTCTCAGTCAAAGAGCGCGCCCGCGCGGCTATACGCAGACGTAAAGGCATCGTTGATACCTACGAGCCCGAATTGCAGACGGATTACAACGAGCAAGCCGCCTTGTGGAAGAAGGAACGTAAGGCAGCGGCTGCCGCAGCTTGGGAGCGTGAATACGGCTTCGTAAGCACGCCTAAGGAAAAGAAACAGCATCATAAATTCCGCTTCGGAAAGCACGCTGACGAAACCGAACTGCCCGACATCTCCGATGAAACGGACGCCGAACCTACCAATGTAGCGGATAATGTCCCTCAGGATAACCCGTCTGATAAAGACGAGATATAACCGCCAAGCGTAATATTCGGCGGATGGTAATTAGTTATTAGAGTAAATAAGCAAGCCGCCTCATATTAGCGGTTACTTAAAGAAAACCATACATTATAAGTATGGTTTTCTCTCTTTTATGCGCCATAACTATAATAAGCAGTAAATAATCAAAGCGCATAAAATTCACTCTTTCCGATATAAAATACTCGCTCGCACCGCTCGTATTTTTCAAGGTACAGCTTGCAAAAAGTGTGATTTTTGCGCGCTGTTCCTGCGGAGCATTGAGAGTGATATAACGCTTACACGTTGTGATATTTCGCTTAAGTATAACGAGGGGCACCAATTAAACGCCGGCATATGCGCAAGAGCAAGCTCTTGCGCATATTTGCTACATGGTTCCCCTCGTTAACTCCCCTCCAAAAAATGCACCAACGCATTTTAGAGGTTACGCTTGCAAAAAGCGTGGTTTTTGCGCGCTTGATTATTTCAATTATTAAGATAAGGCATAATATTTTAGTTTTCTAATAAATGCCACTATTTTTATTAATAAGTATCCGCAACTCTGCGTAAGCAGAATATCATTTTATACTCCGTAGGATAGCGAACGAAAACCACGCTTTTCGT
>CAMWNK010000087.1 GCA_947175555.1 uncultured Clostridia bacterium
AAGGAGGTAAAGTAATGGACGTATTAGCAATTATAACGCTTGTAGCGGCATTGGTATCGTTGGCATCTTCGTTAGTTCTCCACAGAATGGTAAAGAAGTTAAAGGCAACGACAATCAAGTCAGTAGAGCGTCTTGAGAGCATAGGCGACAAGAAAGACAGTGCAGAGAAGTAACAAGTATAGTATCGAGTGGGTGCACTTTCGATTACAGAATAGTCCGCCCGAGGTACGATTTACAGTAGTGAGTTATACGCGCAACATGCTGGTATTGAACACAAAGTTTAACACAATGATAATACAGACAATAGTCTATAGGACATCGAGCAAGGCATATCATGCGTTAATTCAAAATTATACGGACTGCGTAGAGCTGTCCGCCCGCTCTTCGGAGCAACTAGTAAATAAAATATGCGAGGTATTAAAATATGGTATATGAACAGACAATGATACATTTGTCAACAACTCCTTACTACGAGAAGGACTCAGCAGGCAACAAGACAGATAAGCTTAAAGGCTACATAATCGAGCTATTGGAGACGTCTCAAGATAAAGACGCTAATCTTAAGATAAGCTCCGTTAAGTATTTTCCGCGCGTGGACATGGTAGACGACGAAGTTATTGCAGAGCTTAGCCCGTTCTGTTTGGTAAGCGTTCAGTTTAACATACAATCGGCAACATCTGCGCCGAAATTCAGCGGCATTAAGCTCGCGTCTATAGAAGACGTAAAAGTCGGAGTGGAATTTACGGTAAAAATACCGCAGGTTTAATAAAATAAGGAGGTAGTAAATTGGGTAGTTCAATCATTCAGACGATAGTAACTGCAATAACAGGATTTCTTGCAGGCATGGGCGAAGCTCTTGTATCGTTCTTTAACGGAGTATTTACGAGCACGTCAGAAGGCGGCACAGGCATAAGCAACCTTGGAATATTCCTTTTGACGATGGTCGGTATCGGCTTTGCGATGTGGGCAGTAAGGCAAGTACTATCAATCATAAGGGCGTAATGAGGTTTTTATGAATAGTAGTGTAATCTCAAAAAATTCACTCATAGCCCTTATACTGTTAGCGGTGCTTGTCGCCGCTAACATCTTAATTTTTTTTCTGCCCACAATGCAAACATCGGCAGAGAAGGACCTTGAGTCCGTATTTCCCGAACTTAACGACGTCAATGTTTCTTATAAGCTTGCCTACTTGGACGGCGAGAATAACTTGACTGCATATATTCCCGAAATGGCTTTGTCTATGTCTACTCCTACTATTGGAGCATCGCTTTTATATAGCGTATTAGCAGGTCGTTTTGAGGCAGCTTACTCGAGTCTATCATTTACGTCTTTTAATTCGTATGAAGAGGTGGATATAACTCTTTATTCTCTTTATAATCTTTTATCCTCGGATTATAAATTTACGTATTTTTTCGGTAATTACTCATATGAGGATTATGTCAATAAGAATGGTATTTACAAAAGTTTTGGACTTGATTGTTTGTCCTATTTTTATTTTTATGAGAAAGGTGGACTTGCTTGTTATGCGTTAACTCTTTCACCGAATTTTGACGCTGATAAAAATTTAACATATACATTTACTGTGCGTGCTATATTTACTCCTTGGGATAATCCCACGAAAATCAATTTGCTTGTTGTAGATAATATACCTTCTGGTAATTTAGATTATGGCGATGTAGGATTTATAACATTAGATTTGAGTGCGCTTTTTTCACCTTCTTCTACTTGGCATTGGCGCTTAATGGATGATTCTTCTTTAGATCGTATAATTTTTAGAATATCGCCTCGATTAGATATGTCTGGAGTAACTTCTAAACTGCCTTATAATAATGCGCAATCTTTTTCTATGACTCACATGAGCATTATTGACGATGCTATAATAAGTAATCATTTAGAGTACCTTGACTTTACCTTAGCTGATTTATCTCGGGCTCGAGACGATTATTATAAAATTGGTTATAATCGTGGATATGATGAAGGTATAGTCGAAGGTTCTAAACTTGAGTCGGGTATAGTAGGATTTTTCCCTTCTGTTTTTCAAGGCTTTGGTTCTTTTATTAAGACGGTATTAGACTTTGAGGTATTTGGCATATCTGTGCTTAAGGTCGTAGGCGTAATAGGCTTATTGATACTCTTATTTATGTTTATTCGATTGCTGAGGTAAGTTTATCATGAGCGTGGTATTGATGTTTGTTTGCGTGTGTGCGTCATTTATAATGCTTAACGGCGACGTGTCTTCTTTATGGAGCGGTTTTATATCCGTATTCGATAAACTCGATACTGTAGGTTCGTTCGTACAGTGGCTTGTCGATTTCATACTTAACGTTGGCAAGATGATATATCAAGCAATACAATCATTAGTATCGATAATCGATAAAATAATAACGTTTTTCGGAGGTTAAAAAATATGCCATATAAATACATATACGAATTTTGGCTTTTTTGGTTTGATACAGCAGAGTATGCAATTCCCGAGCATTGGATTAGTTTATTATCTTTAATATCCTGCCTTGCGCTCGTTTGGTTCTGTATAGTGCGTCCAATAATCAAGTTGTTTAGGTAATAGGTATGCTAATAGTATTATTAATCGTAATAGGCTTTTTCGTCCTTATATTTATCAATCGCTTAGCGTGTGCAGAGAAGTACACGCATAATTGCCTTATATGCTTTACAGGCGGATTAGGTAGCGGCAAGACGTATTTGGGCAGTCATTTGGCATTGAAAAAGTATCGCTCGGCGGTGATGAAGTGGCGTATAAAGTCGTATATAGGCAAGTTCCGCGGTAAGACGTATGAGAAGCCTTTATTAATATCTAATATCCCCATATTGATAGCTGAAGGTCAATATTCTGTCCGTCTTCAGAAAGAGCACTTACTTGGACTTATAAGGATACCCGAGCATTCTGTAGTATTTTTTGACGAAGCAGGTAAGGTGCTTAGTCAATGGGAATATGGCAACCCTAATATCAAGAAAGACGTAGCCGACTTTATGCGTCATTTTAGGCATTATATAGACGGTTACTTTATTCTTACAGATCAAGCGAGTAGCGAATTTGTATGCTATATCCGCCGCCGTGTAAACGTCATATATAATCTAAACGACTTTAGACGCTTTTGGCTGTTTTTTCCTTTCTATATCGTTGACGTCAACGTTTTACACGTCAGCGAAGAGCAGCTTACCAATACGTCGGAGACAAAGAGCAATGAGCAGGGAATAATCTTTACGCATAAAGATAAGCGCATGCTGCCTTATTTTATGGGCTTTTTGCCGTATAGTCGTAAAAGTAAGATATACGATAGTAGGTGCTTTTCCGAGATGTATCCAGCACTTAAGAGAGACGAAAGATATAGTAAGACGCATGACGGTTTCAAAGCCGACTATATAATCGACATGACATACACCGATAAAGATAAGCAAAGGCATAAAGAGGAGCTTATCGAGTCCAATAAAAAAGATAGTAAGTAGGGTATTATCATGATAGCAGATGTATCATTAAAGTCGCCGTATCGATACGGCGATA
>CAMWNK010000088.1 GCA_947175555.1 uncultured Clostridia bacterium
ATATTCCCGAGGAGTATGCGGGCTGTCTCGACAACAGCGCATTCAACTACACATATACGGACGAGGACGGCAATACGGTATCTGCATCCGAAATGGTAGCAGGCAAGAAGTATAACGTAAAGGCAACTCTCAAGGCAGAGTATGCAGGCAACTTCGAGTTCGTAGACATATCGGGTAACGTCTTGCCCGACGCTACGGTGAGCACGTCGCACGAGTTTGATTATACAGGCGGTAGCGGCGACGGCACTACGATAGGCAGAGAAGAGCTTGAGAAGATACTTGACGAGTACTTTGCGAGATACAATAAGTTGACCTTCTGGCAGTTGATTGTGTCCATTGTCTCCACGTCTATCTTGTTTGTAATTGTGCTTTTGTTCACAGTATTGATTAAGCAAGTCAAGGGCAAGAATAAGGATAAGTCCAAGCAAGATAGGACCGACAGCGTCAAGAGCGAGGACGACGGCGAATAAGACAGCCTAACGGTAACAGCGCATAAGCAGCATATGCCGCTCCTAAATAGGGGCGGCATTTATATTTGTTTGATTAACTCTTTTGCGAGCAATAATGCAAGTAATTGGATTATTGATATTTAGATTAAAGTATTATTTTATGTGTAACATTTTGCCTGATTGTCCGTATAAGTAATTAATCTGCTTGTAATCTGCAAAGTCGTTTATATGCCCCAATCGATTAACCACTGCTTTATAAGAAAATATTGCGGCGAGCAGGGCAGTTTACACTCAAACGCCTGCAATATCAATCTCCTATAAGGCAAAATGCTTTGCTCACTTGCTTAGGTATAAGGAGTAATCCGCATCGGCGGCTCAAAAGACAGCTGAAATAATAAGAAGGCAGCAGGCTTAATATTAGTAGGTATATATGTAAATAGCAGTATACGGTAATACGACTGCCTTGACAATATAGATTATTATCGTATTGCAGGCAGGCGTATCGGCAAGCTTGGCAACTGATTTCTCGTCCTCTTCACGATAATTCCCAAGTCCGATTATCATATGAATCGGCATCGTCGGCGGTAAAAAAGATGACCGCCCCCGAAGGGACGGCCACACTAATTAGAGATGACAACAATAATAGGTTATCTGACCTCGTCTGCCTTGCCTGCGCAACCGAGCACGTTGACGAGCTTATGCTTGACAACAGTCTTGATGTTGGCTCTTGCGTCGCCGAGATACTGACGGGGATCGAAGTGATCGGGATGCTCGTTGAAGTGCTTTCTGATACCTGCAGTGCAGCCGAGACGCAAATCGCTGTCGATGTTAATCTTACAAACAGCCATGCTTGCAGCCTTGCGGAGCATATCCTCGGGTACGCCGATAGCCTCTACGAGCTTGCCGCCGTTGGCGTTGATGATTTCTACAAAGTTCTGAGGTACGGAAGATGCGCCGTGCAACACGATAGGGAACATGGGCAATCTCTTGGATACTTCCTCGAGGATGTCGAATCTGAGCTGAGGATTGGTGCCGGGCTTAAACTTATAAGCGCCGTGCGACGTGCCGATAGCAATAGCCAAGGAGTCGCAGCCCGTCTTGGTAACGAACTCTTCTACCTCTTCGGGACGGGTATAGGAGCTGTCCTCTGCGGATACCTTGATATCGTCCTCAACGCCCGCGAGTCTGCCGAGCTCGCCCTCTACGGTAACGCCGCGATCGTGAGCGTACTCAACGACCTTCTTGGTGAGAGCGATGTTGTCTGCAAAGGGAAGGTGAGAGCCGTCTATCATTACAGAATTGAATCCGCCGTCTATGCAGCTCTTGCACAGCTCGAAGCTGTCGCCGTGGTCAAGGTGCAGGCAGATAGGCAAGTGGCTGACTTCTTCGGCAGCCTCTACCATCTTGCGCAGATATACGGGGTTAGCGTACTTTCTTGCGCCGGAAGATACCTGAAGTATTAAAGGAGCGTTCTCTTCGGTAGCCGCCTCGACGATACCTTGGATGATCTCCATATTGTTCACGTTAAAAGCGCCGATGGCATAACCGTTCTTATAAGCCATTTCGAACATCTTCTTAGTAGAAACAAGTGGCATAATATTACCTCCGTAAAGTAAATGATTTTACCCCTTTATATTAGCATACCGTATGTTAAAACTCAAACGATTTACGTTAATATCGCGTAAACTTGCGCTTTTGCGCGCTTAAAAGCATTGTTAAAGATGAGGATATAGGTGTATAATCTTAATGAAAAAATCTTACGGCGCCCTATTTTCGGCGCATAAAGGAGCATTGATATGTTATTGGATAGCAGAGTGGCTAAACTTGCGCATAATCTCGTCAATTACTCGTGCACAGTTGCTAAGGGCGACAACGTGCTTATCGAGTGCACGGAGGCGGATTATCAGCTTGTCGCGTGTATAATCAAAGAAATTTACGCCTTGGGCGGATATCCTTACGTAAGTATGTCGGACAGCCGTATCAAAAGAGAGCTGCTTATGGGCATGGATAAGGAGCTTGCGGCGCGCATGACGCAGTTTGATAAGCCCAAGTTCGAAAAGATGCAGGCATATATCGGTATAAGGGGCGGCAACAACCCTTACGAGACGTCCGACGTGCCGCAGCAGTGCATGGACGCATACAACGTGGGCTATGCTCAGCCCGTGCACCACGACATACGCGTCAAGCGCACTAAGTGGGTGATATTGCGCTATCCTACCGCAGGCATGAGCGCGCTGTCGGGAGTGAGCACGGACGCCTTCGAGGACTTTTATTTCAACGTGTGCAATCTCGATTACGCCCGCATGGATAAGGCCATGGACCCGCTCGTCGATTTAATCAATAAGACGGATAAGGTGCGAATCGTATCGCCCGGTACCGACATATCCTTTTCTATCAAGGGCATAGGCGGCGTCAAGTGCAGCGGACACTGCAATATCCCCGACGGCGAGGTGTATACCGCGCCCGTAAGAGACAGCGTCAACGGCAGGATAACCTACAACGTGCCGTCTGTCAATAACGGCATAAAGTTCGAAAACGTCTCGCTGCTGTTTAAGGACGGCAAGATAGTGGAGGCAACCGCCAATCATACCGAGGCTATCAATAAGATATTCGACGTGGACGAGGGCGCAAGATACGTGGGAGAATTCTCCTTCGGACTCAATCCTTATATAAATAAGGCTATGGGAGACATCCTCTTCGACGAAAAGATCAGCGGCAGCATACACTTTACCCCCGGCGCGTGCTACGACGACGCTTATAACGGCAATATATCGGCAGAGCATTGGGACCTCGTACTCGTGCAGACACCCGAGCACGGCGGCGGAGAGATATATATGGACGGCGTTTTGGTGCGTAAAGACGGCAGATTTATATTGCCCGAGCTGCAGGGGCTCAATCCCGAAAACTTAAAATAATAAGGGCGATATAAAGGGCGTATAAGGTCCTTTGCTGCGAGTGAGTTAAGCATTGATATTGATACAAATTAATTAATTTATGCTTATATAT
>CAMWNK010000089.1 GCA_947175555.1 uncultured Clostridia bacterium
TAGCGATAGTCGTAATATACTGGCAACGTGCCCGCCACTTGCGAATACTCGTCATTGTCTATCCACTTATCTACCGTGTACTTATCCTTGGCTACGCTTACGGACATCTTCTGCACTCTGCTGCTGAACATAAGATTATTGCCGCCGTTAATCAATGCAAAAGTTACCTCGTATACGCCTGCATCATATCCCTTATATTCCTTGCCCTCCGTGCTTGCAAAGTCGTCTCCGCCTAAGCCTGCGTACGCCTTGCCGTCTAACGTAATGGTTATGCTTACATACTCTTTCCAATCATCGGGCAAGCCGAACATTGCGCTGAAGTCGTGTACGCTGCCGTCAAATTTGCTCCAACTGTTATCATACACGGGCGCATCTATCACCCTTGCGCTTATCGCCCAATCAAAATACTCTTTCAGTCCGCTGGGCATTACGTAAGGCTCGTAGTTATCCGAGTCGAACGCATCGGCATCCACCGTATAGCGCGCTCTGAATGTACCCGCCTCGCTCTTGGTGGATTCTCCGCTTATCTTTATGCAATCCTTGAGCGCATCGGGCAGATTGATAAGTCTTACGCTATACTCCACCGCTGCTCCGCTTACTCTCGTATACTTGAACGCCTCGATATAGCTGTACTCGTTGCCTTCCTTATCTGTATAGCCCCACACTATTGCGCTTGTGTCTATCTTAGCTTTATTAACTGCCCAGCTGAGGGACGTCGCAAAGTCGGGCGCGTTGTAACATGCCGTATCGTATACAAACTTTACGCTCGCCGTATAGCTTCCACTCGCTCCCGTTACTCTAAGATTTCCGCTTGTGGTTACGCTTAGTCCATCGGGCAGTGTATCCAAGCCTATAAGCTCTATCTTATGCTCCTTACCGTCATACTTGAATGCGCTCACTTCCGCTCCGCTGCTATTGAGCCACTTGCCCTGCACCGCATCATACGTCGCACTTACGTCCTCATGCGTATACTCCCACTTCAGTCCGCTTACGTCAAGGTCAGCCTTGATTATCTCAAAGGTGAACTCGCTGTTCTCGGGTTCTATATAATTGTCTTCCCCGCCGTACTTCAGGGTTACTACCGCCCTGTAACTTCCTACTGCCGTCGGTATACTCGTACTGCCTACGTCCGAGCCGTCCTTATAATACGTTATCTCTATATCGCCTATTGTCAGTCCGCCCGCGCTCTCTATGCTTATCTTGGGCGTCCGTCCCTTAGGCGTATACGGCAGCTGCTGTCCGTCTATATCTATCTTCAGCTTCACGGGATATCTGTCCTTGCCTACGGTGAACGAGGTGCTCGCTCCCTTCAGCTCGTACTTATCCGCATACTCTGACTTGAGCTCTGCCTCTACTATATAACTCTTTTCCGTATTGGCATCCGCATTGATGTCCTCTATAGTTACCTCGTTTCCCTTTTCTTCTCCATTTGCTACATAGTACCTATATACTACCATTGCGTCCACGTCTATTCCGTTTACGCTCTGCAATATCGGCAGATTATACGTCGTTACTCCGTCTCTGTTGTCCGTCTTCCAAGAGCTTGACACGTCCAGCTCAGCCTTCACTATCCGCCACGCCTTGCTCCACTCAAAGCTGCCCGTATACGTACCGCTGTCGCTCGATATCGGTCTGAAGTAGTTGGTGCTGTCCGCTACCGTAAAGCTCACGCTCGTTACGTAGCTGCCTACTGGTATCTTGTCGTTGCCCGTGTACTTCTCTATACTAAGTCCGCTCGGCAGACTACCCGTAAGCGTTATTCCTTGCGTCTTGCCTGCTATAAACTGCAACGGCGTGCTGTCGTTGTAGTTCCAGCTCAATCCCGACAAGTCATACTTTGCCTTGTTTATCTTGTACGTCAAAGTATACTGCCCGTTAAACTCCTTATAGTCTGTACTCAGCGCCGTTATGTACACCGTTACGCTGTATGCGCCGCTCCTTGCGTCGCTCGCCGTTATGTCTCCGCTATAGCCGTTAGTGCCCTTGGTTACGTCTATCTTAACGCCCTTGTCCGCAAGCGAGGTGTCGTCTATGTCAAACTTGTAGCCGTCTGCTTCGTACTCGTACTCTTGCACACTGCTCCAATCAGCTACCTGCTTACTGTTATACTGCCACTTGAGGTCCTTGCTTGCGTCAAAGCTCACCTCGTTGCCCAATACCTTGAACATAGCCGTCTTGGGCGCCGCCATCGTATAGTTGATGTTGTCCCTCGCGCTCTCGTCCACTAACTCCACTACTATAGTGTACGAGCCTTGCGCCAACTTGGGCATGACTATCGTGCGCGTCTTGAAGTCTTCCGAAAACGTCTTGTTATTGTTGATGTCGTCGTACTTCGTGCTGTCTCCGCTCTTCATATAATAGATGTACAGCTCCGTCCTGTCCCCTACTAAGCTGTCTCCTATTATCTGTATCTTAGGCGTGTCGTCTACTCCCCACTCCCAGCCTGATGCGGACTGTATCACTATGCCAAGCGCTCTCTTGCGTATCTCCACTTGCAACGTATACGTAGCCGTGCTTCCGTCCGCCCACTTGGTGGATTCTCCGCCGTCTGATAGCGATATGCTCACCGTATACTTGCCCGCTTGCTTTGCCTTCAGCTTGCCGCTATCATACGTTATGCCTGCGCCGCATACTATCTTGATATCCTCGCTTACCCCCGACAGCGAAAAGCTCTGCTCCTCGCCGTTATACTCCACACTGCTTAGCCCAGATATGCTCGGCTTGACTATCTGCCGCTTTTCTATACTGAAACTTATCTTATATCCGCTGCTCGTGTCTATCTCGTAATTGCACTCGTTGCCTATTATTACCGTGGCGGTATAACTGCCCACCGCTGTAGGCGTACCGTCTATTACCTTGCCGCTGCTGTCTGCGTACTCAAACTTCAACTGCGGCGCTCGCCCGTTATCTTCCGTGTCGCCGATGTATATATCTCCGTCATTATTTAAGCTGTACGTAGGCATGCCGCTGCTGCCTATCTCCGCCGTTACTCCTATCTTCTTCTTGGTTACCGTGTACTTGAACTTGCGCGTCGTATCCGTCTCTCCAGCAGCAGGCGTACCTTGAAACTTTACTCCCTCATCCGCATATGCCTTGTTTATCTTGGCTATAAGCTCATACTCCCCTGCGTCTAATATGTCGCTGTCCGGATACTCGATATCAATCTTGTCCGAGTCGTACCACTTGAGACTGTCTGCCGATATATCGTCCAAGCTGAGAGCCTCGCCCGTATACTCCGTAGTTACGTCCGCAGGCTCCTTGAGCCCGAATAATGCAGCCGCATCCGCAGCCGTTAAGTTTAAGTGAAATGCAGGACGCACAGCAT
>CAMWNK010000090.1 GCA_947175555.1 uncultured Clostridia bacterium
TTATTTTTGAAATTATGGGTTATAAACGCTTTTTTTTAGCCGGTATTTTTATAAAATTATTGCAATGGTTTGATCCCCCCCCCGATTTGATATACTTAAGGCGCAATTTCGGGTAGGAGGGGAATTCCCGATTATTTGACAATTTTCAAGGAGAGGAGCGTATGAAGTGTAGCAAATGCGGCACAGAATTTGCATCGGGTAAGTTCTGTCCGGAATGCGGGCAACAGGTCGGCGTGTGTCCAGAGTGCGGAACTAAAAGAGCGGATAGCTCTAAGTTTTGCAACGAGTGCGGCTATCGCTATCCGCAGCCTACTGCGAGCAGCTCGGCTGCAAGCATGTCCGCAGACGATGTGGAAGTAAGAGATATTACTCCGTCGGGTGAGCAAAAGCAGGCAGAGGGAGAGCCTATTGCGGCTATTAAGTCCGAGGATGTCGGAGGGCGCGGCGCGGAGACTGCGCAGACCTCGGATAACGCGGCGGTAAATGAAGTAATAGGAAATGCAGAGCAGATGTCTGCTGCTGCGCAAATCAGTGGAGATAACGGCAGCGCTACTAACGCAATCGAGCGCAAGCCCTTTTCCATGCGCAATTTCATTGAGGGCGTCAAGGCTAAGATAGGCGTGAGCCGCATTAACGCGGTATATCGGTGGTTGCCTGCGTCGCTTGCGCTCATCTACGGCTTTTTAATATTGCTGTTCATGCTTGCGCCTGCAGTTCGCGTGGACTTCTTGGGAGAGAAGCTGGCTGCGGCAAGCGGCTTCGGCGTCATGGGCGGCGAGTATGGAGCAAGCGCGGCGGTCGGCGCGGTATTTTTATTGCTTATATCGCTCGGCTTTATCGCTACGGGCGCGATAAGGATGTATCTTGCAATCAAGTATCCGTATTACAAGCCCTTTTTGCTTGGCGTAATTCAGATGATAATGTACTGCGTGGCATTCGTCATGTCTTGCGTGATGGTCGGCGGTTGCAATACCGATTTCACTAATGCGGACGCGGCAGGCATATGCGTGCTTATATTTACGCTTTTCGGTTTCTTCTTTATAGGCGCGGGAACATATCTGTTCAAGGCGGATTATCTGCCCGAGCTGTGCTCTTTGCAATACAGCGCGGCGGAAGATTTCAAACGCGATTGGGCAGCGGCTAAGGCTCGCAGACTCGAGTCCAAGAGCAACGTGCTTGCGGCTGCGGCAGTAGTCCCTGCGGCGGCGGTTTCTATGGCTGTATCGGATGATACCGTATCAACTGCGCCTGCAATCAATTATGCGGCGGCGGACGATTATGAGGCTAAAGTGTATAATAAGCAGAACATCCCGAGCAAGGTCAAGTCTTACCGCTATGCACCCGCTATTATATCCATACTCTATACGGCGTTTATGCTTATTATGATGTCGCTCCCCGTATACGGTAAGGGCGAAGACGGCATGTTGGGTATGGGCTCGTCTTCGGGTACTGCAATAAGCGGCACGCGGGCTATTATGTTATTTTTCAGCTCGATTTTTTCGGGCGGCGCAATAGAATTGACTGGTATTTTCTGGTTTGTGGAGGCATATACGCTCGTTCTGCTTTGGATTTTTTCGCTTGTGCGCCTTTCCAAGGCGATATCCAAGCCTTATTCCAAGATGCCTATACTTACGGTATTCCAGACATTTTTGCTTATGGGTATCACAACCATCAGCACTCTCAATATGCTTTTCGGAGCGGGCAATAGCGACTACGGCTTTATATTCTGTATCATTGCGGAAGTAATAACGGGTATGTACCTCTTCTTCGGCGTACTCACGGGTATGTGCGCCAATACGGACGAGAACAGATATTATATCAAGCGCGCCCGTGCGGCTGCACACGAAGGCAAGAAGATGAAGCGCGGCGCTAAGGCGGCGCTGATAGCTGTCATGTTCATCGTTTACGCGTTGGCGCTTTGCTTGCAGTTTGTACCTTTCGGCGACAGAGGATTCGACACCAATACCGCGCAGCGCATTCAGCTGGGCATGAGCAAGAGCGAAGTAGAGAGTATCCTCGGCAAGCCTTACGAGGACGTCGGCGATATACAGTATTATTATACGAAAAAATATATTAAGATTTTCGGCAAGGAAGATGAAGACGAGGATATTGATATAGACGACTTCGACAATCTCGAGGGCGAGCTCGGCAAGGCGGAGAAAGAGGAAGCCAAGAGGGAAGAGCAGATCAAGAAGCTCGAGTACAAGTATTATAAGATAGTCTACGATTCCAAGACTAATACGGTCGAGAGCCTTATGTTCGACAATATGGCTTTTGGCGACGAGTCTCGTTATAGCGCCAAGAGTGTAAGCAATATTGTGTACAACGGCAATGACGGCGGCAGTGTTTCTTGCGATCTCAAGAGCGACACCAATTACATTGATGTAGTCGTGCGTTATACTGACGGCAGTATCGAGAAACGCAGAGTCAGGAACGTCATAGATTACTTGAGCGATATCGACGATATCAATACCAACAAAGCCCGCGCTACGTTTACTTATTATCCGATGTTTGACGGCGTGGAGAAGCAGACGGTAGAAGGATATTTTAAGAATCTGTCTGACTACGTCTGCAAGAATATTGCGACAAGTATAAGCATAAGTGCGTCAGGCATCAGTATGCGCATAGGCGTCAACGATATATACGGCAGCTCACTTGATTCGGTATACGACTTCTATTGTTATAAGTTCACGCCTGCAACAAGCGGATATGTATCGTGGAGCTTTAGAGACAGCTCGGTAAAAGCAGAGGTATATTACGGAGAAGACATGCGTTACGTGTATGTAAGTGAGGAGGACATATATCTCGGCAACGGAAACAGTACCGTGATGTATACTGCAGAGGTTACGGCAGGCGAGGTATATTATATCGTTCCGTATTCCAACTCGGGTATATCTTCTACAACGCTTGCTATTAGGTTGATAAATCCTAATAACTGATTTAGGCGTCAAACAAAAATGCGAGACGGCGGAGCAATCCGCCGTCTTTTGCATAGATGACTTTTTACGCGCATGGCTTTTTCGATAATTGCTATCGAGCGCCGGCTTATATTCCGCTATGCGACATATAGTAATCGTCGATGCGCTGTCGGTAAATGAATGTATGTGGCAGTAAATTTTTTCCGATTGAGCGTTCAATTATATGGTATAAAAAATATATTTATGCGCGCACGCTCGCGCGTTATATTAATGCTCAGCCATGCAATCTTTTATACAATCCCGTCCTTGCAAATAAAAGAAAATTTTTTTATTTTATGTCCAAAAAATCGTTGACAGTCGTAAAGACATATGCTAATATAATAAGGCTGTCGCCGCG
>CAMWNK010000091.1 GCA_947175555.1 uncultured Clostridia bacterium
ACACATCTAAGTACGCCATAGACGGAGCGTGCTCGGACGTATGCGAGTATGTGATTGTAGTAGACGCAAACGGCAACGGAGATTACAAGATAATCTCAATAGAAGTAGGCGGCAACTACAAGAAGAATTATTCTACAGGCGACAGCTTCGATAGTTACGGCATGGTGGTATACGGAATATATCCCGACGGCGAGAAGGTAGAGCTCAATAGTAATGATTATACGTACTCGGGAGGCGGCGCGCTTGTCGAGGGCGACAATACCATTACTGTGAACTACGGCGACTTGATCGCGACGTTCACAGTCAAGGCAGGGCAGCTCGTAGAGGGCGGGCTTGGAAATTTCGACGGTAGCAATTATGTAAGCAAGAAGCTGTATATGATTACAGTTGCAACTGTTGTGGTATTGATAGCCATATGCGTGATATTGTGTTCTATTCTTGTAAAAAGGACGGGCGAAAAAAGAAAAACGCAGCATAGCGCAGATGTCGGCGACGGCGATATCACTGATAATAATGAGGAGTGAAGTCAAATAAATATAGTATAGATTATGTCATCAATAGCGCTAAGCGCACATTAAATATATAATAGTATTATAAATCGATTGATTAAATCATACAAAACATGTTATCATTAGAGCGTATCTTAGCAGCTAATGCAAGTGAGGTTGACTAATGTCTGCATCCTGCGACGGCACTGGTGGCAGTTTATCACCAATACCCATCGCGTTAACGCATTTTAATAATTTAGTTAATTGTTATTCATGTTCAGGAATAATGAGTAATATTTTTTATACGCAAATCGACATACGGAGGTTGAAGTAATATGCCGTTTTTCGAATCAATTTTCAGATTTGACGGTGAAGACGCCAATAATATGGGTATACTTGCGCTGGAAGGCGCAAGAGAGCTTGGCAGAGAGGTAGATAAGTATCTGGTCAACTGGTACAATACCGAAGCTAAGAAAAACGGGAAAAAGTGCAGGGTAGATACTTTTCTTATCTCCAACTCTTGCCCCAGATTCACTACCGGAGACGGCAAGGGACTGATAGCGGAGTCGGTGAGAGGTAAGGACATCTATATTATATCCGACGTGGGTAATTATTCGGTTACTTACAACATGTTCGGCACGCCGCACCGTATGTCCCCCGACGATCATTACGCCGACCTCAAGAGGATAATTTCCGCTATCGGCGGCAAGACTTCGTCAATAACGGTTGTGATGCCTATGCTGTACGGCGGCAGACAGCACCGTCGCAATTCCCGCGAGTCGCTGGATTGCTCGCAGATGCTGCGCGAGCTGGAGACTATGGGTGTTAGGGATATTATTACGTTCGACGCTCACGATCCCAGAGTTCAGAACGCGGTTCCGCTCATGGGCTTTGACAATTTCTTCCCCACCTATCAGATACTCAAGGCTCTGCTTCAGCATTATCCCGAAGTCAATATGAGCAAGGAGCAGTTCATGATAGTCAGTCCCGACGAGGGCGCTATGAGCCGTAATATCTATTATGCCTCGGTGCTCGGTACGGACCTCGGCATGTTCTATAAGAGACGCGATTACGCCAATGTGGTCAACGGACGCAACCCTATCGTTGCTCACGAGTACATAGGCAACGACGTCAAGGGTAAAGATATATTCGTAGCAGACGATATCATAGCAACCGGCGATAGCATGCTCAGACTGTGCATGGAGCTTAAGGAAAGAGGAGCGGGCAAGATTTTCTTATCCGCGACGTACGCTTTATTTACGGAAGGATTGCAGAAGTTCCAAGACGCGTACAATAAGGGGCTCTTCACCGCGGTATTGAGCACCAATCTTACATATTGCATGCCCGAGCTTCTGGAGAAGAATTGGTTCGTACAAGCGGATATGTCTAAGTTCTTGGCTTATATTATCGCAGCTTGCAATCAAAAGAAATCTATTACCGTCTTGTTAGACCCTCATGATAAGATACATGAGCTTATCGAGAAATTTAACAGCGCAAAGCCCATGCAGCTTGCGCTCGATATAGAGGAGTAATTATGAAAATCAAATGGTTGGGACATTCATCCTTTATGTTGGAGGAATCGACCGGCACAACTATCGTAACCGACCCTTATGACAGCGACTACGTCGGCATCAGATATCCTAAGGTCAGCGCAGATATCGTTACCGTTAGCCACGGACACGAAGATCATAACAGCGCTGCCTCGGTAAGCGGCAATCCTACGATACTGGATTGCAAGGGATATTGGGAGATTAAGGGTACGTACATCACCGCTCTTGAGAGCTATCACGATTCCAGCGACGGACATCTAAGAGGAAATAACCTCGTATTCAGATGCAGACTCGACGGCGTCGAAGTAGTGCACATGGGCGACATAGGCGAGGAAATTACGCCTAAACTCGGCGAGGCCATAGGTTCTGTCAACGTATTGCTTATACCTGTGGGCGGCAATTATACTATAGATGCCGAGCAGGCTAAGGAATACGTGGATTTTCTTATGCCCGATATCGTTATTCCTATGCACTTTAAGACGCCTTCGTGCGAGTTGGATATCGATAAAGTTAAAGCCTTTTTACAACTTTTTGATGACGAGCAGATCGTTTATGTCGACGGCGATGCCATAGAGCTTGCCAGAGACGATTTCGACGGAGAAACTACTAAAGTCATTGTCTTTGACGGAGATAAATTTTAAGCATCAATCTGCTTTCCAAGGATAATCGGCGCGCGCCTATTTATGGTGACGGACATTATTTAGGCGCGCTTAACTAAGCTACATTGACGATGAGCAAGTAAAATCGGTTTTTATTTTTGAATTTTGTACTTAAGTCGAGCATAGGGCTATGTGTATCCTACATAAAATAATTTATCGGGAGTATTTATATGACTGAATATTTTGATGAGAGAGAGCTTGCAAATATGAGCATTTTTCAATTACGCACCGCCGCAAGGAAGATAGGCGTTGCTTCTCCTACAACTAAGAAAAAGGATCAGCTGGTCAAGGATTATCTTGACATAGCTTCGGGTAAGACCGCACCTAAGATTACCAACAGGGGCAGACCTCCCAAGCCCGAAATCAAGTCAGTAAATACCGATAGCGAGCATGCCTTGGATAAGAACTATTCCGATAGAGCAGACAGAAGAGATTATGACGTCATTGAGGGCGCAAATAGCGTTAAGACCGTCCCTACGATTGCAGAATTGCTATTAAACGACGACTGCGAGAGCAAGAGCGGCGTACTGGATATATTGCAGGAGGGGTATGGATTTTTGCGTGCCGAAAATTGCGAATACAGCAATAAGGATACCTATATATC
>CAMWNK010000092.1 GCA_947175555.1 uncultured Clostridia bacterium
GGGGAAACGCGTAGCCAGTATGCGCAAGCATACGATTTGCGTTTAAGCGGTGCCCTTCGTTTTAACTTTATACTCCCCCAAAGCCTTGGCGTATACCTCTGACATAAACGCGTCTTTCCCTACTCTCTCGTCCAGCCAGTCGCTGCCGTAACCAAGTCTGCGCATCGCCCTTGCCATAGCTGCAAGCGCGCTGTCCAACCGTCTGAACAAGGTGCGCTCGCTAACGCCCTGCTCCTTAGCCAAAACGTCGCAACCTTTGCGGTAAAAGTATCTGCTCTTGAGCAAACGCGTATGCTTGTCCTCAAGAGAGTCAAGACACTTGTCCGTCAAGACCTTAATATTGATTATCGCTTCCTTGCGCACGTTGAGCGATACTATCTTATCAAATAGCGTGATTGCGTCCTGTCCGCTGCACAGTCCGCCTATCGCCGTAGAATATATATATCTGTCAATACTGCTTGCTACCTTGGGCAAGTATCTGTATGCCGTGAGCAGCGCGGCGCACCATATCAAATCTCTATCCATAATCCAATTACCTCCGACACAATCATCTTATACCTCGATATAGCGAAATTTCAAGACTTACTGCCAACTTTTTTTGAACATATGTTCACAAATCTGTATGTATTATAGCACCCTAATATGACGGCATATCGGCATATTAATGCAATAGCGAAAGGTAGAAAAATTGCCCTCGCGCGATATATAAAATTAAACATATACGCCGCTTTAGCAAACAAAGCAACTTAGCTAAACCGAAAAAAATTTTTTTAATCAACGCAAAAAAATTATTGTGAAATGCGTCCAAATCAATATAAATCGAGATATCTCCGTCTGCCTGCAAGGGCTTGAAAATCAAATAAAATCAATCCTATTTCCCAAAATTGAAAAATTTTCATTTTTGGGAAATAGAAAATAATTGCCTAATATATACAAAGACTATCGCTATCAATGGCTACTTAATATGAAAGTCTAAACAGATAAATTGTCAAATATTTACGCACAAAGTAATATGCAGGCGATAAAAGCAGTCTGTAATATTTTCTTCTTATGAATATCAAGAAAGATTGCGGGGGTTGGGGCGCGAGGGGTGTGCTTTTAGGGAATAAGATCGCGAGGTTAGATATTCAAGGCGAGGCGCAGTCGTACTTGACGTACGATAAGTCGAGCATTGCATATATAAACTGCTCTATTCTATATCATTCGTACAGCCAAGGACATAATAGATGCAATTATAGGGAGTATGAGAATATACAAGTGAGTTGACGCAATCGAGTAATAGGTACAAGAGAATAATCACCCATAAATATCAAGAAAGATTGCGAGCGTTGAGGCGCGAGGGGTGTGCTTTTAGGGAGTAAGATCGCGAGGTTAGATATTCAAGGCGAGGCGCAGTCGTACTTGATGTACGATAAGCTGAGCATTGCATATATAAACTGCTCTATTCAAAATCATTCGTACAGCCAAGGACATAGTAGTTGCAATTATAGTGAGCTAAATTAGTAAAATCGACATATGAGAGGACATTCGGGAGTAATCAGTACAAAAGAATAATTACTCATAAGTATCAAGAAAGATTGCGGGGGGTTGGGGCGCGAGGGGTGCGCTTTTAGGGAATAAAATCGCGAGGTTAGATATGCAGGGCGAGGCGCAGTCGTACTTGATGTACGATAAGTCGAGCATTGCATATATAAACCGCGAGGTTGCCCATAAAAGCGCACCCCTCGCGCCCCAACCCCCGCTAAAAACTAAAAGGAAAAACCGTTGAGATAAACGGGCACGTTAAACGCCTTCCACGGCGAAAGGATAGGCGGATAGACAAGGAAAGTCATGCGCTTATCGAGTGTGGGATGGGGGAAGCTGATACGCGTAGCCCACAGTCCCAGTTGGTGCTTAAAGGTGGCGGGGTTGCCGCCGTAACGCCTGTCGCCGAAGAGGGGGCAGCCGATGTGAGACAGCTGTACCCTTATCTGGTGCGACCTGCCCGTCTCGAGTTTTACGCGAAGCAGCGCAAAGCCCTGCTTGACCTCGAGCGTCTTGTATTGCAATATAGCCTCTTTTGCCCCCGTAGTGGTCATGGGCACTACGCTGACGTTATTGGTGCGCTCATTCTTCTTGAGATAATTGCGCAGCTCGCCCTGACGGGGCTCGGGCGGATTGCAAACGGTGCAAAGGTATACCTTCTCGAACTCGCCGCTCCTGATACTCTCGCTCAGCCTTGCAGCCGCCTTGCTCGTCTTGGCAAAGACCATGACGCCGCCGGTAGGTCTGTCCAGCCTGTGCACCAGTCCTATGTAAGCCTCGCCCTGCTTGCCTTCCTTCTCCTCGCGGTAACGCTTGAGGAGCGTAACCATATCGTCGTCGCCCTCCTCGTCCGCCTGCGAAGGCACTCCCGCGGGCTTAATAACCACAAGCAAGTGATTGTCTTCGTATACGATGTCGATGTCATGAAAATCCATATTGCACCTTTATCCCAAATATATCTGTATCTTTATATCATTAATTACTTGATTGCAAACTTACTTGCAGCCAGTGAATATGCCGCTGCAACCGCACGGCAAAAGCACGTCGCCCATCTCCGCCTTGAGCGCTATCTCGTAGGCGTCGTAACTCCCTTTCCTTGCTACGGCAAGCCTAAGTATATCGTATATCACCGTAGGCTGCAATCCCGTAGTGTAGGAGTTGATGAGCACGAAAAGCGGATTGTCCGTAAGCAGCTTAGCCGTCTCGAGCACGAAGGAGTACAGATTGTCCTCCACGCGCCAAACTTCACCGTTAGGGCCTCTGCCGTATGAGGGAGGATCCATAATGATGGCGTCGTAGCGGTTGCCGCGCCGTATCTCCCGCGCGACGAACTTAGCGCAGTCGTCTATAATATAGCGCGTCAGCGTGCGGTCTACTCCGCTCATGCGCGCATTGACGCCCGCGCGCTCTACCATAGCTTTAGCCGCGTCCACGTGCGTTACGTGCGCGCCCGCCTTGGCGCACGCCACGCTTGCCGCGCCCGTATAGGCGAATAGGTTGAGCACCTTGATAGGTCTGCCCGCGCCCGATATGAGCGAGCGGACCGCGTCCCAGTTGACGGACTGCTCGGGAAAAAGTCCCGTATGCTTAAAGCCCATCAG
>CAMWNK010000093.1 GCA_947175555.1 uncultured Clostridia bacterium
AGCACGGAAAATCCGTGCTCATTATATTATAATCCACCTATGAGAGTACGACCGATACGAAAGTAAGACGATATACTCATCGTCGCTTTTGTATCGCGTTTGGTCGTATTTCGGGAGGGAGGGCGTCCGTAAGGCTGCCATTAGAAGATATCGCTTTAGATATCTTCGCGCAGTAACAGGACGCGCCGACCGACCTAAGCGGTTCCCCTCGTTATCTCTTACATAAAGTGATAACCAATCCAATTGGCAATATTGATTGGCGTCAATCTTACCTTCCACCTCAGCAGTGCGTCATGAAGTTTACTTCCTGCGGGAGTTACGTCCACGGCGGACTTTACGCTAAGCATATTTTTTATGGCGTCCGAGTCTAAGTCGGCGTTAAGTTTTACAGATATAGTCTTGCTTTCGCCCGCTGTCAAATCGAAGTAATTATCGCTTAGCGGAGCGGCGATATCTTTCAGCGATACTTTTACGTATCTTGCATACTTATCGCTGCTTACGGTAATATAGGCTATGCCGTTATCTACATTTATATCCGTAGTTATTTTCGGCTTGGGCAAGTCAAGTTTCTTTTCGGGAGCGAATAGAGTAGTCTTTCTGCTCACTACTCTGCCGTCATTATCCTTAAGCATAGTTATCAATACGCAGTTGTACTTTGCTTTATTAAGTTGTCTTTTTAAGTTGATATATGCTGCTTTTTCCGCCTTGCAGCTGTCGCAGCGCGTTGCGATTGTTGCGCGCGTTATTTCTTCGCCGTCAAATTTCTGCAAGTTGTATTCTATCGCGCCCTCGAAGTCTTTTAGCGTGTCGTTGATTACGTATATCGCGGCGCCGCGTTTATCTTCGGCAACGGATACGCTCAGCGGCGCATTGAAGTGCCTTGCGCAATATTGCAGAGCCTTATATCTGCCGTAGTAGTCTATAGACGACCAAGACATTACCGGCCAGCAATCGTTGAGCTGCCAATAAATGCTGCCGTTACATCTGCCGCGGTTGCGTCTCCAATGCTCGGTAGCGTCTCTTACGCACTCCGACTGAGTTATCTGCGACAGGTATATCAGGTCGTCAAACTTTTTCGGCAGACGGAACCTTGTAGATATGTAGTAAGCTATCTTATCGTTGCCGCTCAGACATTTCTGGTGCGCGCGCATAGTGTCGGAGTCCAGTCGCTTTTCGTCCTCTGGACAGAATATTGCAACGGTATTTTCGTCGGGTATCGACTCGAGTCCGAATTCCGAGCAAAATCTCGTCATGCGTTTGCGATAGTAGGTGAGCGGTTGCAGACCGTGCCATACGCTCCACAGGTGAGTGTCGCCGTGATTATCCGATATCGTCTTATCCAGGTATCCCGTGCCGCAAGGCGAGCCGGGGATGTACGGCGTTACCCCGTCGTATTTCCTCAGCTCCGCGGGCAGTATTTCGTAAAAGAATTTTTCGGTCCAGTCGCGCAGCTTGGTATATGTTGCCCAAGCAGGGCTCATTACTTCTATTTCGTTATTGCCGCACCACAGCATGAGGCAGGCGCGGTGGCGCAGTCTCTTTACTTGATACGCAGTCTCTTTCAGCACGTTAGAGAGCAACTCGTCGTTGTAGAAGGGGTAGGGCTGGCATGCGTACATAAAGTCTTGCCACACGAGCAATCCCTTTTTATCGCACAGGTTGTAAAACTCTTCGCTCTCATACCTTCCGCCGCCCCATACGCGTACGCAGTTCATACCTGCGCCGAGCATAGCGTCTATAATAAATTGGTAGGTGTTTTCGTTCGCCCTTGTCAGTAGTGCGTCGGGCGGGATATAGTTGGCGCCTTTTATGAATAGCAGTTTCCCGTTTAGCTTAAATGCGAACTGACTGCCGTATTCGTCTGCCTCGGTATCGAGCTGTATTGTGCGCAGTCCGATTTTTTTGCTCATGCGCTCGCTCGACTCGCCTTGCTTCAACGTCGCCTGTACGCTGTATAGCGGTTGCTCGTCTTTGCCCGATAGCTCCGCAGTCCACCACAGTTGCGGATTCACTACAGTGAATTGAGCTTTTGCATCCTCTGCGTATACGGCAGGCGATTCTTTGCTGTCTATACTCGAGCCGTCGGGGGCGTATAGCGTCAGCTCTATTGTCGCGCCGCTCATAGGCGCGCCTTCTATCTTGCAGCTTGCGTCTATCTTGACCGTGCCGTCCTTATGCTTTTGACTTATTTCTATATCCGCAATACGCGCGCCGTTGTACGCCTTGATATAAGCCTCTCCCGCTATTCCCACCGTGGGCAGAGCGGGGCCCCAATCCCAGCCGAAGTGGCAACCGGGTTTGCGAATATGCGGTATGCCGTTGAGACCGTTGCCGTTGCGCGGCATTCTGTCGGCGGCTTGTCTTGCATTTACATATTCTACGGGCGATTTGAAAAGTATGCTCAACGTATTGCTATTTTGCAGCTTTCCGCTTACGTCTATATCCAAGGGGATAAAGTAATTGTCGCTTGTTGCTACCGTTTCTCCGTTAAGAGATACGGTGGCTATAGTGTCGAGACAGTCGAAGTGAAGGAGAGTTTTTTCTCTTTTAAGCGTATCGTTGGACACGGCGAACTCGCACGCATATACCCAGTCGCCTTCTCCCGCCTTGGCGACGGCGGACTCGTTGGTGCCTATAAAGGGGTCGGGTATGAGATTGTGTCTGAGCATATCCGTGAATTGAGACGACGGAATTTGCGCGCTTAGCGGCTTATCGTCGCTGTCAGCTCTTTTGAAGGTCCAATTACTGTTTAATTTTATGATTTCCATAGCTATATCTTAGCATAAAAGTTGACTTTTGTATAGATTTAACGCTATTAAGCGCAGTCAATCGCAATAGACATATTTTAAGGAGCAAAATCTCGGGTAATAACGCTCAATCCATCGCTTAAAATGCAGCCGTCGCAAGCGATTTTAATAATTATATGGGCAAAAAACATGCCGATAAGATGCTTATATTGGCAATGATGGGTTATAAACGCGTTATTTTAGCCGCGATTTTTATAAAATTTTTGCAAAGGGTTGACTCCCCCCCCCGGGGTTGGTTTGGTTTTGGGGGGAGTTGGGGGGGGGGGGGGGGGGGGTGTGGACAGGGGGGGGCTGCCGCCGAA
>CAMWNK010000094.1 GCA_947175555.1 uncultured Clostridia bacterium
TATAGCGTAAAGATAAGCATAGATACAAGCAAGTACGCTATAGACGGAGCGTGCTTGGATATATGCGAGTACGTGATAGTAGTGGACGCAAGCGGTAACGGTGATTACAAAATAATCTCGATAGAGGTAGGCGGAAATTATAAAAAGAATTACTCTACAGGCGACAGTTTCGATAGTTACGGTATGGTGGTCTACGGAATATATCCCGACGGCGAGAAAGTAGAGCTTAACAATAGCGATTATACATATTCTCCCAACGGAGCACTGAGCGAGGGCGACAACACAATTACTGTGAGCTACGGCGAGTTGAGCGCAACGTTTACGGTGAAGGCAGGAGAAATACTCTCAGGCGGAAGCATGGGCGACTTCGACGCCGGTAATTACGTAAGCAAGAAGATATATATCATCACAACCGCTGCGCTTGCCGCGCTGATAATATTCTGTATAATAATGGCAGGTATAATAATCGATAACGGCAGGAAGTCTCGTGAATATCTGCATAGTATAGCGGCACGAAAAGAGAGCGGAGACTCTGTTTCCGATTTGGAAGAGACAGAGCAATTTGATGATAATTAGCTATGCTTGATTATTTCTCTATACACAAAGCACATTAGGATATATAAGCGATAATAAAGTGGACCTATTAACATAATAGGTCCACCATTTTAGCTGTAAAATTATGGATAATCGCTCAATTTAGAAATTTAGCTTCTATATTGAAGGCGAAAAAAGACACTATATGTTGCATAATTAAGATAAAAGTATTATAATTAAATAAATATTGTGGACCTATTATGTTAATAGGACTACATCAAAAGACGAAAAATAATGCAATTTTTCGGGTATGTGAATGACTTTTTTCAAGGATAGGAAAGCAATACTATTATCGCTTATTATGGCTTTAGTATTGCTTTGCTGTACCGTTTATTTGTGTTTTTCCAGTAAAGAAATATATGCAATGTCCGATACATCTAATTCCAACGCTGATATTATAAAAGTCGGCGAACTATATAAAGGAGCAGATACACTCAATAGCACTAAGCATTTCAGCGGTGAGAATCTAAGTGAATTGTACAATGCAATTATTGGTGCCAACGATTCTAAGCTATCCGATATTAATTCATTGTTATCAGGTGGGGCTCAGATAACTTCGGAAGATATTCGCACCAATAATAACGGAAAGGATATAGTAGTATCATTCGGCGGATTTGAGTGGACTGTTACGCATCTCACAAAGGATAAGAGCGGTGCATATACCGTAGCAACGCTATGGCTTGCTAATTCCTATGATAAACATCAGTGGAACAAGTGGTCCGCCAATACGCCTACTGTTGATTATCCATCTTCTATGTACAGTAGTAGTTACATAAGGTCAGATGCGCTCAATATTGGTAGTGGATATGTCGCCTCGCGCGGCGACACGACGCTTACTAACGATATATCGCAAAGTAGCACACATAAATATGCCGCATTTACAATGCCATCGGTTACAGATTCTTTGACCGACTTTATCATTACGCCTTCCCAGATAGCCTATCAAGAGACTGAAAATCAATTTGCAGGCGGCAGCATAGGCGGAGTAGGATATACTATGCCTAACGAAGCATACGGTACGCCTGCCGGTAAAGTTAATTGGTCCAATTCTAATTTTAATTATTCTTCTAAGAATGGCTATACAGATTGGAAAGAAGATTATATATGGTTACCTTCTTTAACGGAAACCGGTTATAGCGGCACTATAACAGGAATATGGGCATTATCTAATAATCAAAGATCTAACTACTCCACATATTATTCTTGGCTACGTTCAGGTGGCGGCAGCGACGCAAGCAACGCACGAGGTTTGGAGCCGGCAGGTAACTATAGTACCGGCTATGCTACAACTAACGAGTATGCTGTACGTCCCGCGCTTCATCTCAATCTTACTGCTGCGGATAATGCCAAGGCTTACGATGCACCCATTAAGCAAGAGGTTACATATGACGGTCAAACTAAGAGTATTGAAGCTCTGCTTGATGATAAGGGGCTATTGTATAATGACATGACTATCGTGGCGTCGTCTCAAGTAAGCGGTACCAATGCGGACTTGTATACGGCTAAGATCACTTTGCCTTCTCCTTATAGATGGATACAAGATGACGGCAACGGCGGATGGACTACTGTGGCGGGAACGATAGATTATCAGTGGGAGATAAAGCAACGAAAGCTCACGCTTACGTGGTCCGGTATATCAAGTTCATATGTGTGGGAGAGCACATTACTTGAGCATTTGAAAAATTACAAGCCTGTTTTAGCTAACGGCGTTGATATAGATAACTTAGATGTGATGCTTACTTATGATGGCAGTGCAGACAATACAAAGTTAGACGTAGCGGGCGCGCACATGCTCAAGGCCGATATTATTACAAAAAATTCCGCAAGCGGAGCCGCCGCATTACTTACTCAAAACTATATTATGCCAACTGCCAATCAGATGGAGTATACATACACAGTACAGAAGGCATCTCAGCTTGCACCTATATTAAGCATTGATTACGAGAGAGAGGAGCTAATTCCGACCAATCCCACAGTCAACGGTCAAGATAGAACGTCATGGTTACAATATAAAGACGGTGGCATCTGGCAGCCAATCGTAGACATGAAGATACCTGAAAGCATTATGACGGGCGAAGCGTATAGCTTTAGATATAAGGTACCTACGGCATTTACGGACTATATAGATGACAGCGGAGAGTTCAGTCTGCTTATTCCTAAGAGGCAGAGCGCGACGGATATAGCTATAGACTTTGAAAAAGAATCGCTTGGCATAAGCGGCGGATATAGTTATTATATAGGTACTTCCGCTCCTGCAATCACTGATTATAACTTGACTGGCACGGCGGTGTCGCTTGATTTGGGAGCAAGCGGACTGGATAAGATAGTCGTTCAGGGACAGACAGAGAATAAGGTATATTATTATCGCAACGCGGTAACCGGAGCGAGCGGCGCGTTCCGTAGCGATATTCATGAGCTGTTGATACCCGCAAGACGGGCAG
>CAMWNK010000095.1 GCA_947175555.1 uncultured Clostridia bacterium
TTAATGTCATTTTTCGATTAATTATCAGCCGCAATATTTCTAATTAACTGTCAATCACATCGTTTCTGAGCCTATGAGGTGGACCTATTACGTTAATAGGTCCACCTGCTAAAGACGAAAAATAATGTATTTTTCGGGTATGGAAATGATAGTAAGTAAAAATAAATTGAGTGTATTATTAACAGCGCTGATTTGCGCGGCAATGCTTAGCTGTGCCTTTTATTTTGTAGGTAATAGGGTGGACGTAACTGCAATGACAGACACTACTACTGCCAATACGGATATTATCAAGATAGGCGAGATATACAAGGGCGCAGACTCAACCTCTAATACAAAGCATTTTGAGGGAGAAAACTTAAGCAAGCTATATGCTGCAATAACTGGCAACACCAATGCAACTATTGCGGATATAGATACTGCCGTATCGGGCGGCGGACAGATTACGTCCGATAATATCCGTACAGACAACGGCGGCAAAGATATCGTAGTATCATTTGGCGGTATGGAGTGGACGGTAACGCACCTCACTCAAGATAGGTTGGGTAATACCATAGCTACGCTGTGGCTTGCAAATTCATCCGATACTCATCAGTGGAACATATGGAATGCTAATACTCCGACTGCGGCTTATCCGTCGAGCATGTATAGCAGCAGTTACATAAGGGCAGATGCGCTCAATAGCGGCGGCTGCGGATATGTAGCAAGCAACGGCGCGACAACGCTAACACCAATAACGCAGAGCGCAACACATAAATATGCGCGATTTACTATGCCATCGGTAGTAGATTCGCTGACCGATTACATTGTAACGCCTGCTCAAGTTGCGTATCAGGAGACGGAAAATCAGTATGCAGGCGGCACAATAGGCGGCTTAGGATATACGTTGCCTAATGAAGCGTATGGCACGCCAAGCGGCACGGCAAATTGGTACAATTCCAACTTTAATTATAGTGGCAAGACAGGCTACGCAGAGTGGAAGGACGACTATATATGGCTGCCCTCATTGACAGAGACAGGATATGACGCGTCTCATATCGGAATCTGGGGATTATCGGTCAATCAGCGATCCAATTCAGCCAATTCCTGGCTGCGTTCCGGCTACACCTATGACGCATATTGTGCGTACACTCTGAATTCGGCGGGCAGCTCCTCTAGCTACAACGGTGTAATGGTTAGTTACGCCGTTCGTCCCGCGTTGCACCTCAATTTGACAGCGGTGGACAATGCCTCCGTATACGCGCCGCCGAGTGTGGTAGAGGTGGATTATGACGGCTCCACTCAAAGCCTGCAGACGTTGATGTCCCAAAAAGGCACGTATTATCCCGCCATGATTTTTGATTCATCAACTCAGCTCAGCGGGCTTAACGCAGATACTTATAAGGCTAAAGTAACTTTGTCCTCTCCTTATAAGTGGGCGATAGCTAACGGCTCGAGCGGCTGGACAACGGTATCGGGTAGCACGGCGCAGACTATAGAGTGGAAGATAAAGCCGCGTCAACTTACTATCACGTGGTCGGGCATTTCGAGCTCGTACGTATGGCGTAGTTCGTTGCTTGCCGACTTGCAAAGGTATAAGCCTGTAATCGGCAACGGTATGGCGATAGATAACTTGGACGTGCAACTCACCTATGACGGCAGCGCGAGCAATATGCGCTTAGACGTAGCAGGAGCGCACAGGCTTAAAGCAAATATAATAACTAATAATACTACGAGCGGAGCGGCAGCACTGCTTGCGACCAACTATATCATGCCAACTGCCAACCGTATGGAATACACGTACACAGTACAGAAGGCGTCTCAGCTTGCGCCTATACTGAGTATAGATTATATCAATGAGGAACTTATCCCCACCAATCCCACAGTAAACGGACAGAATAGATTGCCGTGGCTTGAGTATAAGGACAGTAGCGGCGTATGGCAACCGATAGTCAATATGAAGATACCGGAAAGTATCATGACAGGCGATGCGTATGACTTCAGATATAAGGTGCCTACAGCATATAGGGATTATATAGACGACAGCGGAGAGTATAGCCTGATAATCCCCAAGCGACAGACGGCAACGGACTTTACAATAGACTACGTACTGGAGACGCTATTTATAGACGGCGGCTACAGCTATATCGTAGATAAGACAAAGCCGAGCGGAGGATATAATCAGCTGATTACATCTACTACGCTGCACTTAGAGCCGCTTGGATATATAGAGGCGCAAGGCAATACGGAGTATAAGGTATATTACTACAAGGATGCGACGGCGACAGAGTTTGCGAGCATTATTAAGGAGCTTACAATCCCTGCAAGAAAGAACGCGCCTACTTTAAGCATTAACTATAAGACGGAAAAGACGGCACAGCCTGCCAACTCCAACATAAGGTACATCATATCAGGCGGCAGCGAGCAGAGAGGCAACGGCAACCTCATAGACCTAAATCCCGATACTACCGCTAAAACGCTACGCGCCTGGTATGCGGCGGATAATGGTACGTTTAAGTCGGGCGAGGTGGTGCTTAATATACCTGCGCGTCCCGCTCAGCCCGTGATAAGCTACGATATAGCAACAGAGAGTTACATAGGCGGCAACGCGCCTACTGCTGATATGGAGTATAGGGCGTCCACGTCCACGCTATGGGATGTAGTCAACGTAGCGTATAAGCCAATGCGCGGTACGTATGTGTATAGATATATGGCTGTAGAAGAAGATCTCTTATTGGGAATAACGGGCGCGTTTGCATCTCTTGAAAGCGCAGTCGTAGACTACGGCAATAAGACGATAAGCGTAACTGTAAAGTGGACGGACGGCATAGGCGGACTGTTCGCGGCAGCGCATACCTATAACGGCAACGTAATCAAGCCCGTGGCGGAGTTTTATACAGGCACGAGCGGCACGGACAGAGTACCCGTCCCCTCGGGAGTGATAAGATACGCAATAGTGGATTCTACGGGACGCAGTGAAAACAATCCTACGGACGCAGAAGAGTACACGGTAACTGTAAGTATAGTGGACTCTACGGGAGTACCCGATACAGGCT
>CAMWNK010000096.1 GCA_947175555.1 uncultured Clostridia bacterium
ATGCTTAGCTGTGCCATTTATTTTGTCTATGGCGGAGCAGACGCGACAGCCATGACAGACACGTCGGCAGCCAACTTAGATATAATTAGGGTGGATGAGATATACAAAGGCAGCGATAGCGCTAATAACACAAAGCACTTTTCAGCCGAAAAGTTAAGCAATTTGTATGCAGCTATTACAGGTAGCGCCAATGCAACTATTGCGGATGTCAATTCTGCGTTGTCGGCTGCAGGGGAGAAGTCTTCAAGTGATATACGCACAGATAACGGCGGCAAGGATATTGTAGTATCATTCGGGGGTATGGAGTGGACGGTAACTCACCTTACTAAAGATAGGTCGGGCAATACCATTGCAACGCTGTGGCTTGCTAAATCCGCAGAAACTTATCGATATAATTTGTGGCAGGCTAATACGCCTACTGCTGCATTTCCGTCAAGTATGTACAGCAGCAGCTACATAAGGAATGTAGGACTTAACAGCGACGGTAGCGGTTATGTTGCAAGCAGCGGCGCGGCAACGCTTACACCCGTAGCGCAGGATCCTTCACATAAATATGCCAGATTCACTATGCCTTCCGTAGCGGATTCGCTTACCGATTTTATAGTAACGCCTGCTCAAGTTGCTTATCAAGAGACAGAGAACAATATGGCGGGAGGCAGCATAGGCGATATAGGCTATACGTTGCCCAATGATGCCTACGGTACGCCCAACGGCACGGTTAGTTGGTACAGCTCGAGCTATAATTATTCGGGAAAGAGCGGATATGGCGAGTGGAAAGACGACTATATTTGGTTGCCATCATTGACAGAGACGGGATATAGCTCTACAATATCCGGAATATGGGATTTATCAGACAATCAGCGATATAACTCTATCAATTCTTGGCTGCGTTCCGGCACATGCAATCGCGCCACCAGTCCTTATAATTTGGGCGCGACAAATAGCGCTATTCTTTACGACCTTGCTACGGTTAGTTACGCCGTACGTCCTGCGCTACATCTAAATCTAACAGCTGCAGATAATGCCGCCGTATTTGAACTGCCCTCAATTGATGCGATAGTATACGACGGCACAACGCAGAGCTTGCAGACCTTATTGCAGTCTAAAGGCTTGTATTATGGCGCAATGCAGTTGGATTCTACAACCCAGCTCAGCGGAATCAATGCAGATACGTATAAGGCTAAAGTTACCTTGTCATCTCCGTATAAGTGGGCGATAGCTAACGGCTCGAGCGGCTGGACAACGGTATCGGGTAGCACGGCGCAGACTATAGAGTGGGTAATTAAGCCAAGGCAGCTTACACTAACATGGTCGGGTATATCGAGCTCGTACGTATGGCGAAATACTTTGCTTGCCGACTTGCAGAGGTACAAGCCCGTACTTGGTAACGGCATGGCTATAGATAACTTAGATGTGCAGCTCACCTACGACGGTAGTGCAAGCAATATTAAGCTGGACGTAGCGGGCGCTCACAAGATAAAGGCGGACATCGTAACCAAAAATATAGCGAGCGGCGCAGCGGCATTGCTTGCGCAAAACTATATAATGCCTTCTGCAAACGCAATGGAATATACATATATCGTCAATAAGGCGACGCAGCTTGCGCCTATACTGAGTATAGACTATGCCAATGAGGAACTTATCCCCACCAATCCCACAGTCAACGGACAGAATAGATTGCCGTGGCTTGAGTATAAGGACAGCAACGGCAACTGGCAGCCGATAGTCAATATGCAGATACCCGAAAGTATCATGACAGGCGACGCGTACGACTTCAGATATAAAGTACCTACAGCATATACAGACTATATAGACGATAGCGGCGAATACAGCCTGATAATCCCCAAGCGACAGACGGCAACGGACCTTAGCATAGATTATATACAAGAGACGCTATTTATAGACGGCGGCTATAGCTACATTGTAGACAAGAGTAAGCCAAGCAGTGGATATAACCAACTTACGACGTCTACAACTCTGCACTTAGACCAACTGGGATATATCGAGACGCAAGGCAATACCGAGTATAAGGTATATTACTACAAGGACGCAACAGCGACAGAGTTTGCAAGCATTATTAAGGAGCTTACAATCCCTGCAAGAAAGAACGCGCCTACTTTAAGCATTAACTATAAGACGGAAAAGACGGCACAGCCTGCCAACTCCAACATAAGGTATATCATCTCAGGCGGTAGCGAGATGAGGGGCAACGGCAACCTCATAGACCTCAACCCTGATACTACGACTAAGACGCTGCGCGCCTGGTATGCGGCGGATAACGGTACGTTCAAGTCGGGCGAGGTAGTGCTGAATATACCTGCCCGTCCCGCTCAGCCTGTGATAAGCTACGACATAGCAACAGAGAGTTACATAGGCGGCAACGCGCCTACAGCGGATATGGAGTACAGGGCGTCTACGTCCACGCTATGGGATATAGTCAACGTAGCGTATAAGCCAATGCGCGGTACGTACGTGTATAGATATATGGCTGTAGAAGAAGATCTCTCATTGGGAATAACGGGCGCGTTCGCGTCTCTTGAGAGCGCAGTCGTAGACTACGGCAATAAGACGATAAGCGTAACTGTAAAGTGGACGGACGGCATTGGCGGAGCATTCGCGGCAGCTCATACCTACAACGGCAACGTAATCAAGCCTGTAGCGGAGTTTTATACAGGTACAAGCGGTACGGACAGAGTACCCGTCCCGTCGGGAGTGATAAGGTATGCAATAGTAGACTCCACAGGCAGGAGCGAGAATAATCCAACGGATGCAGAAGAGTACACGGTAACGGTAAGTATAGTGGATTCTACAG
>CAMWNK010000097.1 GCA_947175555.1 uncultured Clostridia bacterium
CCTTGAGCCTTCATAGCCTTAGCTACCTTCTCGAATCCCGCGATATTTGCGCCGTCGAGGTAATTCTTGCCCCTGCCGTATCTTGCCGCGGCGTCGGCGATATTGCGGAAAATATTAATCATGATATGCTGCAACTTGCCGTCTACTTCTTCAAAGTTCCAGAATATTCTCATACCAGACTGAGCCATCTCGAGAGCCGAGCACGCTACGCCGCCTGCATTGGCTGCCTTAGCAGGTCCGAACAGCACACCGTTGTCAAGCAGATACTTAGCCGCCTCGTTGGTGCAAGGCATATTCGCGCCTTCGCCTACCGCAATTACGCCGTTGGCGACAAGCGTCTTAGCCGCATCGATATCCAGCTCGTTCTGAGTAGCGCAAGGCAAAGCGATATCGCAAGGTATATTCCATATGCCTTTGCAGCCCTTGACGTATTGCGCATTGGGATGATACTTGACGTAATCGGATATACGGCCTCTCTCGACTTCCTTGATGCGCTTTACCGTATCGAGGTCAATGCCCTTCTCGTCATAGATATATCCGCCGCTATCGCTCATAGCTACAACGGTAGCGCCCATCTTGGTAGCCTTCTCGTTAGCGTATATAGCAACGTTACCCGAGCCGCTTACTACAACTTTCTTGCCGTCGATTGAAGCGTCGTTGCTTCTGAGCATCTCTTGCATAAAGTATACAAGACCGTAACCCGTCGCCTGCACCCTTACAAAAGAGCCGCCGTACTCCAATCCTCTACCCGTAAGCACTCCGGTATGCATATCGGCAATCTTCTTGTAATATCCGAACATATATCCGATTTCTCTGCCGCCTACTCCGATATCTCCTGCGGGGACGTCCGTCTCGGAGCCGATGTGGCGATACAACTCGGACATGAAGGACTGACAGAACCTCATCACCTCGTTATCGCTTTTACCTTTGGGATCGAAGTCCGAGCCGCCCTTGCCGCCGCCGATGGGGAGACCTGTAAGGGAATTTTTGAATATCTGCTCGAAACCGAGAAACTTGATAATGGACAAATTGACCGAAGGGTGGAATCTCAATCCGCCCTTATAGGGACCGATTGCGCTGTTGAACTGTACGCGATAGCCCTTATTAACTCTGACTACTCCGTTATCGTCAACCCACGGAACTCTGAAAGAAATTATTCTTTCGGGCTCAACGAGCATCTCGAGAATTTGGCTCTTCTCATACATAGGATCTGCGTCGAATACACAAGAAAGAGAGGACAAAATCTCGGTAGCCGCTTGATGAAACTCCGGCTCGTTCGGATTATGTTTAATAACCTCGTCAAGCACTTTTTGAACATAAGCGTTCATATAAACTCCTGCGGTACGGCAAACAAAAAAAATTGCCTGTCTACCTAAAAAAATTTTTATCAGCTATATTATAGTTGCGTGTAATATTCATGTCAAATAAATGAATAAAAATGCGAAAAATTTTTATTCCGCGCCCTATTATCTTAGCTGCAATATACAGATATATGCAGCTATAGCATATTGTTACATCTGTTAATGCGCAATATTTATCCGATTAAAGTCGCCTTTGCAAGTATAAAAATAACGCAACAGCAAACGCTGTTGCGCCATATATCAGGTCTGCACCAAAAATACGATAACCAGTGGCTGAAACTCGTACACGCTGTCACTCCCAAAATGCCCAGGTACTCATTGCTCACAATCAATAATAAGGTTCTTATAAAGGGTGCTCGCCTTGATATCACAATTTACGGCTTGATTATCAACACCTCCAAGCCCTGCTTGCTGGCGTAATCTATCGTTGATTTAGTCCCGCCCGATAAGCCGTCGTAGAGCGCAATGACTAAAGATGAATTGTTCACCATATATCTATTGCGTTCCATCATGCACTCTGCTCCTATATATTCGTCATATATACATCTGACGTCGTCCAATTGCGCCAGTAGATTTCTGTATCTTATTCTGCATTGCATAGGCCATCTGTCGGATTGAGAGGCATACGGCAGTGCGCCGATAAGTTTAATATACTTATACTTCGTCCTCAGCTCAATGACCGTCTCCGCACATATCATATCGAAGCCGAGCGCCATGCCGCAAAGAAACGTCTTATATCCTCTATGTATCGCCTTCTCTATCTCAAAGCGTAAAGTAGACTTCATTGCCACGCATCGCTCGTCATCTTCGTTAAATCGCCACGGCAATTTTTGACTTCTATGCCCTGTAAAACAAGCAGTTGTCGAATTCAAATCTTTTATAATATTGCTGATTTCATTTTTTACATCTTCAAGCGCAATTACTTTTCTCTTTTGCATATACTAACTCCGCAATAGTTCGATTTATACTATATAGTATAGCATAAGCAAATTGAAAAATAAAGCAAATATATCGATTTATACTAATTATTATATTTCGTGCTTATGATAAAGTGTAATTAGTATAAAATGAAAGGGAAATAAGTGATGACCTTAAACGAAGCTTTTGCAATAAGAGTTAAAGAAATCTTGGAAGAAAAGAAGATAACGCAATATAAGTTATGTCAACAAACAGGCTTATATCCAAGCACAATGAATTATATTTTACACGCTAAAACAAAGGCATCTAATTTCAAAAGTATTGCATTAATAATCAGAGAGCTCGGCATTACTATGACAGAATTTTTTGACAGTCCCGTATTCAACTTTGACAACCTCGATATAGAATAATATTGATATTAATACTCAGATAGAAACTGATTGCAAGAATAAAAATAAGGGATATGCGCGCATATCCCTTATTTTGGAGCTACTGGCCGGAC
>CAMWNK010000098.1 GCA_947175555.1 uncultured Clostridia bacterium
GACGGGCACCTCTTCATCATCGTCCTCTTCAGGCTCTTCCTCAGATACGGGCTCTGCTTCAACTTCCGCCTCTGGCTCGGGTATGACCTCGGGCTCGGGTTCGGGCTCGAGAACAACTTCTGATTCTACTTCGGGCTGAGCAACTGGCTCTTCCTCGGCAGGCTGCTCTTCGGGCTGCTGCTCAGCCTGCGCCTCGCTTGCGCTATCGCCTTCTATTGCGCTCTGCTCGCTGCCCTTTCTCTTCCACTTAAGAAGAGCTACGAATGCCACTACCTCTAATATTATCAGCACCGCCAATATTGCCGTTACCGCCGCAAGCGTTGTCGTTGCGTCCCAAGAGAGGTTCTTTCCAAATAAACTTATCGCACTTATCATCCTATACCTCCCTTAAGAGCGCTTTTTCTTGTCGGCGGTCATCACGACTGCCATTGCGCCTGCCAGCACTACTACAGTAGCTATCATGCAGGTTAACGCCACCTCAAGGCTTGCTCCCGACTTTATCTCGAACGAGCCTACTACCTTGCTCAAGCCTTCGTAGTTGTCAGTCGACTCTATCGTAAGCTGTACCCAGTACTTGCCTGCGGGAGCGTCTTCGAAGCTGCCCGTATACTCGTTGGTACAAGCCTCGTCGGTAAAGTACTTGATTATAGGCGTTATGCCGTCAATATTTTTTATCTCGGGCAATATTTCTTCCGCAGGCGTCTCGCCGTATGTCCAGTCGGGACGCACGTATTCGCCTATCTCTACTGTTGCTCTCGAGATAGTGTAAACTTTCTCCCTATCGCCCGACGCTATGGTATAGTTGGTATTGGCTGTGCCCGTAATTACTGCCGTGTAGCTACCTACGTTCTTGCCCTTGCCTTCTACTGCAAATACGGTATCACTCTCGCCCGCAATAGCACCGTCTGCCACTATCGTAGGGCACTGCTCTCTACCGTTGTACGTAAGTTGCGTGCTACCCCATACGATGGAGACCTCTTTGGGATTGATATAATACTCCTTAGAGCGTGCCACGTCGATAGGCAAACAATAGTTGGGATTGTCTACGCCTACCAATCTGATAGTCCATACGGGATTATCGATTGTATTGGCATCTCTCTGCTCGCCGTCAAAGAGCAAGTTGCACTGCGTGTCCACCATTAAGCCGTTGCTGTCTACTTCCTGAAGCAGACCGCCTATCGTAGCCATCGATGTGCCTTGCAGCTGACCGTTGTACGTGAATACGTTATCATTGCTCCAAGTTACTTCGACCGCGCGAGGAATTATCGAGAATTCCGTAGACGGCTCTTGGCCTTTAATCACGCAATAGTTAGAGTTGTAATTAACGCCGTTAATAGTAGCGATATATCCTTCTCCTACGTTCTTCCTCGCACCTGCCACGCTGAGGCTCCAGCCGCCGGCACTTTCTTTATTGAAACTTTCCCTATCGGCTTCGGTAGCAAAGTTCGTGATTCTTGCCGTAGGACGCTGAACGGTAGCATTGTATACTAATTCCGTCTTATTCCACTCAACCTCAATCACTAATGCAGCTATCTCAAACACATACTCGGTATTGCCTATCTCATAGTTGTCGTTATGAAGATTTACTATCCAAATGCTATGTTGACCGGCATTGATAAATTGCGTCTGCGGCAACTCGATATTATCAAGCGTATCGCCTGCTACCAATCCGACGATTTCGTAATCCGGACGCTGATTGACACCGTTGTATACAAAGTTGCTTTCCGTCCACTTTACTTCAACCTGCTTAGCGTCGATGACGTACGCCTTATCGTTGCAATCCCCTGCAAAGGATATGTTATACCATGTCGTATTGCCGTCGATAATTGTATAGCCTATATCATAGCTGCCCCTATCGCTCGAGTTGCCGCCCTTGGCAAAACTCAATACCGTCTTGAGGTCAACCACAAGACTCGTTCCGCTATTGGTTATCTCGCAACGCTCATACAGCTCGTCGGAAGTCAACTCCGTATCGCCGTATGTAACGTTCACGGGGTTAAGGTTGATTATTATATTAGCAGCCTTTACGCTTACCGATATGCTTCCCTCATAGTCCTTATGATTGGGTATGCTTACTATAAACTTTATCGCCGTGTTGTTGGATATGCCGTCTATTGCCAACTCATCTGCCGAGCACTCGTTGCCGCTTGCATTGACATACTTAATTGTAGCTTCGCTCCAATCTACGTCGCCCTTGAGGTTTACGTACGCTGCGCCGCCCTCGCCGACGCCGCTCAGCCATGCCTTCACGTCGGGCACTAATGCCGCGCCGTTATACTCGGCTTCGTCATATCTACTCCTTATGACCGTAACGTCCGCCGCTTCGATTTCGTAGACGCCGTGTCCCTCTATAGTTGCGCTGCCGCTTGCGTCGTTACCCTTAAACTCAACTGTATAATTGTTGCTATGGCACTCGCCTACTATATTGTACTTACCTGCAGCCAAATAGTTCTTTCCGCTCTCAATTGTAGCGTCCAGTCTTATGGATATCACCTGTCCGTCTTCGGCTATAAAGCCGTCGCCCTGGACCGTCCATCCGTTACTGCTGGGATAAGGCAACGTGTCGCTGCCGGCACTGCCATATTCCGCGCTCTGATACAAGAGCACTACGGTAACTTGCCTCGGCACTATTCTATATCCGAAACCGTCGTTGACGTCTACCTCGTAATTATCCGCATTATTTCCGCTAAGCGACGCCGTTGCTATGTACTCGCCTACATTCTTCG
>CAMWNK010000099.1 GCA_947175555.1 uncultured Clostridia bacterium
CTGCGGGCTCAGCTTCAACTTCCGCCTCCGGCTCGGGTATGACCTCGGGCTCGGGTTCGGGCTCGGGCTCGGGAGCAACTTCTGCTTCTACTTCGGGCTGAGCTACAGGCTCTTCCTCGGCGGGCTGCTCTTCTGGCTGCTGCTCAGCCTGCGCCTCGCTTGCACTATCGCCGTCTATTGCGCTCTGCTCGCTGCCTTTCCTCTTCCAGCGCAGCAACGCTATGAATGCCACTACCTCTAATATTATCAGTACCAACAATATCGCCGTTACCGCCGCAAGCGTTGTCGTTGCGTCCCAAGAGAGGTTCTTTCCAAATAAACTTATCGCACTTATCATCTTATATCTCCCTTACGCGCCCTTCTTCTTGCCTGCGGTCATCACGACTGCCATTGCGCCTGCCAGCACTACTACTGTAGCAATCATGCAGATCAGCGCCACCTCAAGGTTTGCTCCAGACTTTATCTCAAACGAGCCTACTACCTTGCTCAAGCCTTCGTAGTTGTCCGTCGACTCTACCGTAAGCTGTACCCAGTACTTGCCTGCGGGAGCGTCCTCGAAGCTGCCCGTATACTCGTTAGTACAAGCCTCGTCGGTAAAATACTTGATTATCGGCGTTATGCCGTCAATATTTTTTATCTCGGGCAGTAACTCTTCTGCAGGCGTCTCGCCGTATGTCCAGTCGGGACGCACGTATTCGCCTATCTCCACTACAGCTCTCGAGATAGTGTAATCTTTCTCCCTATCGCCTGCCGCTATGGTGTAGTTAGTATTGGCTGTACCCGTAATTACTGCCTTGTAGCTGCCTACATTCTTGCCCTTGCCTTCTACTGCAAATACGGTATCGTTCTCGCCCGCTATGGCACCGTCTGCCACTATCGTAGGGCACTGCTCTCTACCATTGTATGTAAGCTGCGTGCTGCCCCACACGATGGAGACCTCTTTGGGATTGATAACATACTCCATAGACCACTGCGTATTGGAAGGCAAACGGTAGTTGGGATTATCCACACCCGTAATGGTGAGCGTATGAATACCTGCATCCTTAGCCAATCCGTCAAAGATAAAGTTGCAAGAATCCGTCTCATTGTTTATCAGTCTACCGATAGTAGCAAGCGATGCGCCTTGCAACTGACCGTTGTACGTAAACTCTTTGTTATCGCTCCACTCAATGCTTACTTCGCGGGGCACTATTGAATATTCGGTCATAATAAAGGGCTTAGGCACGCAATAGTTATCATTATTATTTATATCTACAATACGTGATGTATAGCCCTGTCCGACGCTCTTGTGTCCGTCATCGATGACTAAACTCCAATCACCTCTATTAAATCTTGCTTCATCAGTTGCATTAGCAAAGTTGGTTATTTGAGCATACGGACGCTGCATTGTTCCGTTATATGTAAGTTCTATTTTGCCGTCAGTGCTGCCGGCATCTCCTCTCCATACAACCTCAATCTCTCTTGGAGCAATCACATAACGATGCGTAGGTGATACAACAGTATAATTGTTGTTATTAAGATTGCTTACCCATATGCTGTACGTGCCTGCGTCTATAAATCCATTGCTGGACAGCTCCACATGATCAAGCGTATCGCCTGCTACCAATCCGACGATTTCGTAATCCGGACGCTGATTAACACCGTTGTATATAAAGTTGCTTTCCGTCCACTTTACTTCAACCTGCTTAGCGTCGATGACGTACGCCTTATCGTTGCAATCCCCTGCAAAGGATATGTTATACCATGTCGTATTGCCGTCGATAATTGTATAGCCTATATCATAGCTGCCCCTATCGCTCGAGTTGCCGCCCTTGGCAAAACTCAATACCGTCTTGAGGTCAACCACAAGACTCGTTCCGCTATTGGTTATCTCGCAACGCTCATACAGCTCGTCGGAAGTCAACTCCGTATCGCCGTATGTAACGTTCACGGGGTTAAGGTTGATTATTATATTAGCAGCCTTTACGCTTACCGATATGCTTCCCTCATAGTCCTTATGATTGGGTATGCTTACTATAAACTTTATCGCCGTGTTGTTGGATATGCCGTCTATTGCCAACTCATCTGCCGAGCACTCGTTGCCGCTTGCATTGACATACTTAATTGTAGCTTCGCTCCAATCTACGTCGCCCTTGAGGTTTACGTACGCTGCGCCGCCCTCGCCGACGCCGCTCAGCCATGCCTTCACGTCGGGCACTAATGCCGCGCCGTTATACTCGGCTTCGTCATATCTACTCCTTATGACCGTAACGTCCGCCGCTTCGATTTCGTAGACGCCGTGTCCCTCTATAGTTGCGCTGCCGCTTGCGTCGTTACCCTTAAACTCAACTGTATAATTGTTGCTATGGCACTCGCCTACTATATCGTACTTACCTGCAGCCAAATAGTTCTTTCCGCTCTCAACCGTAGCGTCCAGTCTTATGGATATCACCTGTCCGTCCTCGGCTATAAAGCCGTCGCCCTGGACCGTCCATCCGTTGCTGCTGGGATAAGGCAATGTGTCGCTGCCGTCGCTGCCGTATTCCGCGCTCTGATACAAGAGTACTACGGTAACTTGTTTAGGCACTATCCTATATCCGAAACCGTCGTTGACGTCTACCTCGTAATTTTCCGCATTATTTCCGCTAAGCGACGCCGTTGCTATGTACTCGCCTACATTCTTCG
>CAMWNK010000100.1 GCA_947175555.1 uncultured Clostridia bacterium
CTTTTGGCTTAGCGTTGAACTATACGGGGGATATGCTTTCTACACTGTGGCTTAGTGTTGCGGTAGTCAAAGCATACGCAGTTGCGCTTTTGGCTTGGCTTTGCACAAGACGGTGTATACGCTTTGCGCGCTTAGCTTAGCTTTTTGCAATACGTGCATATGCTTTCGCACTTTTGGCTTAGCGTTGAACTATACGGGGGATATGCTTTCTACACTGTGGCTTAGCGATGTGATAGCCCAAGCATATGCTTTCGCGCTTAGCTATGCGGTTGCGCAATACAAGAGAATATACTTTCACACTTTTAGCTTAGCGATGCGATAGTCTAAGCATACGACTACGCGCTTTACTTAAGCATCGCTTTGCTTTTAGTTGCTTGCCTAGCCTAAGGCTAATCGGGCGCTTATTAATAAGATAGGAGATTGATAATTATGACGCTTAAAGATATATTGACAGACGTCCTTACACTGCTGGATATCAGGGACGTATCGCTTAGCGACGAGCTGATTGCTGAGGATATAAGGATTGCCACTATCGTGGATTGCGTCAACTTCGCGCTCGAGGAGATAGCTGCCTCGTGTATGCCGCTTATTGCCTGCGATACCCTCGAATTCAAGGACGGCGCGGCGTCCTTCTCGTCCTTGAGCGAGCAGGTATACAAGGTGATAGCAGTGGAAGTGGGCGGAGAAGCAATACCTTTTACTCAAGACGTATCGGGCATCAGGGCGGATACGGACAGCGCGCAGGTGCGCTATCGCTATCTGCCCCGCAAGATGAGCAAGCTCGCCGATAGGGCGCATATAGCCGTAGGCGTGCCGCGCATTGCCGCGGCGTACTATGCCTGCGCCGAGTACGCTCTTGTAAGAGGGGAGTTCGATCAGCGCGTCGCTTACGAAGATAAGTTTAACGATATAATCAAGGATATTCAGCGTCCCGCTAAGAGCTTGCATGTGAGACAGCGTCAATGGCGGTGAGCGCGCATACGCAAGAGCATACGGCTAAGGCAGTGCAGTACGCCTGGCTCATTGATTGATAGGAGAATTATTTATATGTATTACAAGACTAAGACGCGCGCGGCTAAGCCCGTCAGACGCAGATATAAGCTGTCCGGATTTAAGGGGTATGACAGCAGGGCGGTTACCTCTACGCTTCCGTGCGACTATACGGGCGAGTGTATCAACTTCGGCTTTAAGGACGGACGCCTTACCGCGGGCGTAGGAGTAGACAGGCTCAAGATACGCGAGCTCGACGGCTCGTTGCGCTCGCTCGTGCCCGAGTTCAGGTATCCCAAGGATGAAAAGCCGTGTATGCTCGCGGGCTTTAATTGCGGATACGTCAATGACAACTACTTCGACATCCTCATCTTCAAGGAGAAGGAGATGCTCGATTGCCCTTTCAGCAACTACCTTAAGACGTGGTTCGGCTTTCCGTTGCTCAACTCCGATTGCAAGACGGGCGTCAACTACCTTACCAGAGAGGGCAAGCACATATACATCATCAGCGGCTCGGAAGAGGGCGTGCGTATCTTCGACGGCTTTGACGGCTTCGATTGGGTAAAGAACGCGCTCAAGGTCAAATATATGTGCGTACATGCAGAGCGCGTCTTTGCCATAGTGGAGGACGACGACTACGCAATTTGGTTTTGCGACGCTTTCGATCCGTATAATTGGGACGTCTCGCTCGACGCGGGCGGATACCTGCGCTTCGACGGCTCGCTCGGGATAGTGCGCAGACTGTTCGGCTTTTCCGATTATCTGTACGTCTTTTGCGATTACGGCATTTACAGGGTGGGCGCGTACGGCGATCAGAGCGCCTTCACCGTGCGCAGAGTGTACGCCGCTTGCGGCAAGATTTATCCCCTCAGTATAGTCGAGGCGGGCGATAGACTGATATTCATGGCTGAGGACGGCGTCTACTCATTCGACGGCTACGACGTAACCCTGCTCACGGACAGGCTGTCGCCGTTGCTCCATGACGGGGATATGAATTTTTCCGCCGCGTACTGCAAGCATACGTATTATATCAGCATGTATTGCCGCACGGACGACTCATCGCCCATGTCGGGAGATAACAACAGGCTGATTGCCATAGATACGCGTACGGGCAATATCGATATTGCGGATATGTCCGTATACAGCCTTTACACCATTGACGCTCCTGCGCAGAACGAGGTCATGGCTCTGCGCAAGGGATTGGGGCAGGTGCTTGTACTCGATAGCAGCGGCTTGGACATCGGCAAGGTCAATACGAGGCGTTGGAAGATATCGGGCGTGGACATGGGCGAGCCCGACAATCTCAAGGTGATTAGGTCTATAGAGAGCAATTCCGCCACGCCCTATACGCTCGTCATATCCTCGGACAGGGGCGAGACGTGCCGGACGCTTGTGCAGGCGGGAGCAGGCTGCGTCAAGGTCAATATCAAGGGCAAGAGCTTTGATTTTACTATCACGTCGGATAGCGAAGTTGTGGATATCTCTCCGCCCTATATCACAGTAGATATGTACGGCGGCGGACTATGAGAATATTGTTACCTGCAGGCGGCGTATATTCCTGTCCGACAGTACAACCGATAATTAAATAGACGGATTATAAAGCATAATACGTCCTTGTGTTTTGCAGTAATAGTTATGGCATTGCAGGCGGTACGGGTTGGAACATAAGG
>CAMWNK010000101.1 GCA_947175555.1 uncultured Clostridia bacterium
ATTAGTATAATTGATGATCAATTTTGCGATATTTAGCCGTTAATTGTATTAATATTTTAGCCTTTAAGCAATAATAAGTCAATATCTTAACGCGCAAAACGACGAAAAACCATTTATTTCCTCGCAATTCTTCTGCCCGTGATCATCAATTATACTAATACATGTACAATTAACGTCGCAACAGCGACGTTAAATTTTTTATTGGCAAAGTAGCGGAGACTGCTATAATTAACTCCGCTATATATAAATAATAAGAGCGTCTGCAATATCAGCGGACGCTCTTATGACAATTAATCGCAATATGCTTTATTTGACCTGCTCCACCCAACCGAACTCATCCGCGATAAGCCCGCGCTGTATTGACGTAACGGTATTGTACAGATACTCTGTAACTTCGCCCATCTTGCCGCCTGAGATAACCATATCTCTGCCCTTATAACCAATAACTCCGACAGGAGAAATTACCGCAGCGGTACCGGAGCCGAAGCACTCTTTCAGATTGCCGCTGTCATATGCGGCTACTATCTCGTCCATAGACACGCGTCTCTCGCTTACCGTATAATCCTTAAAGCCGTATTTCTTAAGCACCTGAATACATGAGTTGCGCGTAATCCCAGGCAAAATCGAGCCTACGAGCGCAGGGGTAACAATCTCCTTGCCAATGACAAAAAAGATGTTCATACTGCCCACTTCTTCTACGTACTTGCGCTCGCGGGCATCGAGCCACAGACACTGATCGTATCCCGCAGCTTCCGCCTTCTCTGCGCCGATAAGGCTTGCGGCATAGTTGCCCATACATTTGGCTTCTCCTGTGCCGCCCACAGACGCGCGGACATACTCTTCCTCGACCAATATCTTAGTAGGCTGCATGCCGCCGGCATAATAAAATCCTACGGGAGAGAGCAAAATAAACAATTTATAACGCTTACTTGCGTGTACGCCGAGCACTTCCTCGTCTGCTATCATGGTAGGTCTGATATATAGCGCCTGCCCATCGCCTGTAGGAATCCAATCTTCTTCCAACTTGATAAGTTCGAAAAGAGCGCGCTTTACGGGCTCGGGGTTAAACTCGGGCATGCACATACGGCGAGCGGAATTATTCATGCGCTTAAAGTTGTCGTCTATGCGGAAAATAGTTATCGAGCCGTCTTTGCGCTTATAAGCCTTAGCACCCTCGAATATGCCCTGACCGTAATGCAACACATTGGTAGCGGGCGCGATAGAAAAGGGAGCATACGGCACTATCTCGGGCTCTCCCCATTTGCCGCCCTCGTACTCCATGACCATCATATGGTCGGTATAGAATTTACCGAAGCCCAACTTGGAACTATCGGGTTTAGCCTTAGGTTGCTTAGTAACTGAAATTTTCATATATTACCCCTTTACCGACATAAGTCGGATATACACTATATATTTATTACTGCTAATAACGCTACCTTCATAGCGATTGCATCGGCATATACGCGCTCCTAACCACGCGCGCGCTCGCTCTGCCTGCGGTAATATCCGCTATCTTATCTATAATAGCCGCGCTGTCGCTTACATCCGCGCAGACGCTAACCACTACGCGCTCGTCGTACTGTGTCCCGAGTATGCTCGCGCCCCACTTGACAACGCCCTGTGTTACGGCCGATACAAGCTGATAGCCACACTCTATATCAATGACGTCGCTGTAGACATAACGCCTGCAATCTGCCTTGTCCAGCGCCTCGGCAACACAACCGCCGTATGCGCTGACAAGTCCCGCAGCCCCCAGCTTAACTCCGCCGAAGTATCTTGTAACTACCGCAAGTATTCTGCTTGCTCCTCTCTTACGCAAGACCTCAAGCATAGGCGCGCCCGCCGTGCCTTGCGGCTCTTTATCGTCGCTCTGCCTTATTCCGTCGGAAGCAACATACGCGTAACAGTTATGCGTCGCATCGCTATAGCGGGACCTGATACGCTTTATCTCTTCTTGCGCCTGTTCGCCCGTTTCTATCGGTACAAGCGTAGTTATGAATACCGACCTACCGATAACCTTCTCGTCAACAAACTCCTCGGTTACGGATACGTAAGGCTCGTGCATTAATCGCAAGTTACCTTGATATGCACTTTCTTGCCCTTGTGCAATACGATACCGCTCTTGAGCGCGTCATCGCTAACGGTATAATCGAAAGTATCTACCTTGGTATCGTCCACTCTCACGCCGCCGCCGCTTATCAGCTGACGGGCCTCGGACTTGGACTTGGCAACGCCTACCGCGCACATAATATCTATTATGTTATTGATTCCGACAGCTACCTTAGCCGAAGGAAGTTCTCCGCCGCTGCCGCCGAAAGCCGCCTGCGTCTGAGCCTGCGCCTTATCTGCCGCATCTATGCCGTGTACGATTGCCGTTACTTCATACGCAAGCCTTACTTTAGCCGCGTTGATACGCTCATCCTTATATCTGCAAAGCTCTTCTATCTCATTGATAGGAAGGTATGTGAGCAACTTGAGACATGTATCTACGTCCGCATCGTCTATATTGCGCCAGTACTGGTAAAACTCGTACGGGGAAGTCTTTGCGCAATCAAGCCATACTGCGCCCTTCTCTGTCTTGCCCATCTTCTTACCCTCGGAAGTAGTGAGCAATCTGAACGTCATTGCAAACGCCGCCTTGCCCTCCTTGCGTC
>CAMWNK010000102.1 GCA_947175555.1 uncultured Clostridia bacterium
TACACTGCCCGTATACGTCAACGTAAGCGTAGCGGCGGGATTGGTAACAGGCGTGCCGTTATACTGCCACTTGATATCCGCATCCGTAAACGTAATATCATTGCCCAGTACCTTAAAGGTCTGCGTTACCGTACCTGCCAATATCTCGTAATTGCTGTTGCCCTGCTTGTCGCCGAACAGCTCTACGCCGATATAGTAGTCCCCTTGGTCAAGCGCAGGCATCTTGATAGTACGCGTCTTGCCTGTTATCACCTTGTAGGCATCGAGGTCGTACTTCACAGACGAGCCGTTCTTGCAATAGTAGATATGCAGCTCCGTGGTGTCTGCGGCTAAGCTATCGCCTACTATTGTTACTGTAGGAGTGTCTCCTACCTTCCATGTCCATGACGACGTATCTACCGATATTGTGATATTGAGCGGTCTCTTGGTTATGGTAACAGTCAGTTCATAGGCGCTGCTCGTTCCGTCCGCCCACTGCGTGGCTACGCCGTTATCCGCTAAGGCAACGCGTATCTTATATGTGCCTGCATTAGTTGCGCTAAGCGCGCCGTCCGTATACGTTACGCCATCGGGCAAAGTAAGCGATACGTCCGCCGTTACGCCTTGCAGAGTAAAGCTCTGTGCTACTCCGCTGTACAGCTTGGTTACCTGTCCCGATAAGGCAGGCTTATCTACGGACTTTTTATCTATCTTAAAGGTTACGGACAGCGTACTACTTGCCGTATCTATCTCATAGTTACAGTCATTAGTCATTTTTGCCGTGGCAGTATAAGTACCTACCGCTGTCGGCAAGGTATCGGAAGTAACTCCCCCGCTTGAGGTATACGTAAAGCCAAAGCTCGGCGCGCGCCCGTTCTCGGGAGTGTCGCCTGTGTATATGTCGCCTGCGTTCTTAAGCGTTACAGTCGGCAGTCCCCCACTATCTAACGTGGCGGTTATCCCTATCTTCTTCTTAGTTACGGTAAAGTTGAAGTAGCGCACTGTTGCGCTCTCGCCTGCCGATACATCGGGAGTGCCTGCAAATGCAAGTCCGTCAGCGGCAAGGTCTGCCTTAATCTCTGCCTTAACTTTATAGCTGCCTACGTCTTTAATTTCGCTATCATATGTGATACTTATTTTCTCGGGATTGAACCAACTCTTTTGTTCATCGGCTACATCGCCTAAAGTAAGAGAGATACCTTTATATTCTACGCTTACGTCTGTAGGTTCAGTCAAGGCAACTGCTCCGCTATGCTCTGCCGCCAAATCAAGATTTAAGTGAAACGCAGGACGAACGGCGTAACTATGCGAGGCAATGTCGTTGACATAGATTCCGCGCGAATAATCCAAAAGGTACACATTATCAGCGTAATTGTGGTAGCTAGAACGCAGCCATGTATGTGTTACGCAAGAGCGTTGATCACTTGATAACGCCCAAATTCCGGGGACAGAGTAGTTACTACTTCCTGTCTCTGTCAACGAAGGCAGCCATATATAGTCGTTCTTCCACTCCGAGTAGCCATTCTTGGCACTGAAATCAAAGTTAGCGTTAGCCCAATTTACCGTGCCGCTCGGCGTACCGTACGCATCATTAGGCAACGTGTATCCTACGCTGCTTATCGTGCCGCCTGCATTTTGATTTTCTGTCTCTTGATACGCTACTTGCGCAGGCGTAACAATAAAGTTAGTAAGAGAGCCTTTTACCGACGGCATAGTGAGCCTTGCATATTTATGCTCAGGCTTTTGCTCTATCTTTGTGAGCTCTGTATCGCCTTGATTAGCCACATAACCGCTACCGCCGCTATTGAGCGCATCAGCCCTTATATAGCTACTGCTATACATGCTTGATGGATACGCGTCAGTTGGAGTATGATCCCTCCATGTATTCCATTGGTGCGTCTCAGCGTTAGTCGCGAGCCATAGCGTTGCAATCATATTCCCTGACCTATCTTTAGTCAGATGCGCTACAGTCCATTTCTGCCCGTCCATGGTGAGCACGATATCCTTATTACCGTTCTTAGAGCGTATCTGCTCAGCTGTCTGAGTGCCCAAGGCGTCTACATCGTCAATAGTATTTTTTGCCGCATTGCCTGTCAACTTAGCATACAATGATTGCATAGCTTCGCCGTTGAATACCTTTCCGTCAGTACGGTCTGCATAGCCCTCAAGCAATATGTCGCCAATATCAACAACTGTTGACTCGTTCATATTACCATTAGAAAAAGCAAATACATCAGTTGCGTTATCAAAAGAAACAAAGCAAAAGCATAGAAGTACTGCGACAATAATAACTGCCGCGCTAAACGCCGATATTAATCTATATCTTTTAACTGACACTATAACTCCGTATACACGACTACAATCTCAATTTATAGTTATCGGAGCGTATATTAAAGAGCAATGCGATATTGTTCCGTTTATCTCGGATATTGTATATCGGCGTCGAAATATAATCCGAAAAAATGTACATAAATTAGTATAATTGATGATCACGGGCAGAAGAATTGCGAGGAAATATATGGTTTTTCGCCGATTTCCGCGTTAAGATATTGACATA